>DCIM01000090.1:0-4989 GCA_002316005.1 Prevotellaceae bacterium UBA1726
CAGCACAATCACTCTCAGGGATGGCCTTACTTCTCAGAGAATCTCATGTATGCCACTCCTGACAATGGCGTAGCCGCAATCCTGTATTCTGCTTGCGAGGCTAAGGTAAAAGTTGCCAATGGCAAGAACATTACTATCACCGAGGACACAAACTATCCTTTCGATGAGAATATTACTTTTACGGTGAATATTCCTCAGCTAAAGAAGATTACGAAGAAGACTTCTAAAGTGACTCTAGAGTTTCCTTTCTATCTTCGCATTCCTTCGTGGACCCGTGGTGCAGAGGTTTTTGTCAATGATGTCAAGGTCGATGCCCGTCTTCGCCCTGGTAAGTATCTCATGCTCTCCCGTGAGTGGAATGATGGTGATAGGGTAGAGGTTCGTTTCCCAATGCACCTTAGTACTCGTACATGGGCTGTCAACCAGAATTCTGTTTCCGTCGATTACGGACCGCTCACCCTCTCCCTCAAGATAAAGGAGGAATACAAGCAGGTCGATTCAAAGGCAACAGCCATTGGCGATTCCCACTGGCAGGAGGGGGCTGATGCTTCTGCATGGCCAACAACAGAAATCTATCCTGGCTCCGACTGGAACTATGCTCTTGTCACAGGGGCGGATTTCTTGCGTGATATTGAAATTGTAAAGAAACCGTGGCCTGCAGATAATTATCCGTTCACGCTCGAGAGTGTGCCTTTCGAGTTCAAGGCTAAAGGTTGTAAGGTTCCTTCCTGGACAATCGATGAGAATGGTCTTTGCGGTGTTATTCCTGAAGCTTCTGCCGAGCGATCATCGACAATAGAGGATATCACCCTCATTCCTATGGGTGCTGCTCGTCTGCGCATTTCGGCTTTCCCGCAGGCTCGCCGTCATTTTGAGCGTCCTCGTCGCGGCCGTATAAATAGATAATATCTAAAACTTAATTAATATGAAAAAAACTCTATTGGCAATTGCACTTGCTGTCTTCGTAGTCAGTGCTAATGCAAAAATCGAAAACAATCCTGCCGACATGGTGAATACCCTTATGGGTACATTGTCAAAGCACAGCCTTTCGACAGGTAACACCTATCCTGCTATTGCCCTTCCTTGGGGTATGAATTTCTGGGTCCCTCAGACTGGTCGCATGGGCGATGGTTGGGGATATGTCTACACAGAAGACAAGATTCGCGACTTCAAGCAGACTCACCAGCCTTCACCATGGATCAACGACTATGGTCAGTTTGCCATGCTCCCTCAGACTGGTGCTATGGAGGTCCATCAGGACAAGCGCGCTTCTTGGTTCTCGCACAAGGCTGAAGAGGCTCGCCCATATTATTACAAGGTGTATCTTGCCGACTATGATGTCACAACAGAGATTGCTCCTACAGAGCGTGCCATGATTATGCGTGTCACATACCCTGAGACCTCTGAGGCAAACTTCATCGTCGATGCTCTTGATAATGGCTCAAACATCGTTATCGACGAGAAGGCCCAGACCATCACTGGTTATACAACAAAGAATTCGGGTGGTGTGCCAGAGAACTTCAAGAACTATTTCATTCTCAAGTTTGATCATCCTTTCTCTGTCTGCAAGACAGCCGATATCAAGAAGGCTGATAAAGACGACTATGGCCATATCACTCTTGGTGATTCAAAGTCGCTCACAAGTGGTCATGCTGCTGCCGTTGTTCGTTTTGCTCCAATGAAGCGTGGTGAGCAGGTCAATGTTCGTGTCGCTTCTTCTTTCATTTCTGCTGAGCAGGCAAAGGCTAACCTTGGTGAACTGGGCAATCGCAACTTTGACCAGGTGAAGAGCGATGCAAAGGCTGTATGGAACAAGACTCTCGGTGTATTCGAGGTTGAGGACCCAGATCTTGATAACCTCCGCACATTCTACAGCTGTCTCTATCGTGCAGTTCTCTTCCCTCGTTCTTTCTGGGAGGTAGCTAATGGCAAACCTGTTCACTATAGCCCTTACGATGGTAAGGTTTATGATGGCTACATGTATACTGATGCTGGTTTCTGGGATGTATTCCGTTGTCTCTTCCCACTTCTTAACCTTGTTTATCCTGAGACAAATGAGAAGATTCAGAATGGTCTCGCTAATACATATCGTGAGAGTGGCTTCCTCCCTGAGTGGATGAGTCCTGGCCATCGCGATTGTATGGTTGGTAATAACTCTGCTTCGATCGTTGCTGATGCTATCCTCCTCGATCTAAATATCTCCGATGCAGATAAGCAGACTCTTTGGGAGGCTGTTGTCCATGGCGCAAATGCTGTTCATCCTACAGTTGGCTCTACTGGCCGCCGTGGTTGGAAGTACTACAACAAGCTCGGCTATGTTCCTTACGATGTAAATATCAACGAGAATGTGGCTCGTACTCTTGAGTATGCTTATGACGACTGGTGCATCTACAAGATGGGTCTCAAGCTAGGAAAGTCAGAGAAGGAACTTGCTCCATTCAAGCAGCATTCGCTCAACTATATGAATGTTTTCGACAGCGAGACAAACCTCATGCGTGGCCGTAATGCCGATGGTACTTTCCAGAGCCCATTCTCTCCATTGAAGTGGGGCGATGCCTTCACCGAGGGTAACTCATGGCACTACACATGGTCTGTATTCCACGACCCTCAGGGCCTTAAGGACCTTATGGGTGGTCAGCAGAATTTCAATGCAATGCTCGACTCTGTATTCAACGTTCCACCAGTATTCGACGATTCTTACTATGGCTTCGTCATCCACGAGATACGTGAGATGCAGATCATGAATATGGGTAACTATGCCCACGGCAACCAGCCTATCCAGCATATGATATATCTCTACGACTGGTCGGCTCAGCCTTGGAAGACTCAGTACTGGATCCGTGAGACTATGGACAAGCTCTATGCTGCTACTCCTGACGGTTATTGCGGTGACGAGGACAACGGTCAGACTTCTGCATGGTATGTATTCTCTGCAATGGGCTTCTACCCAGTTTGTCCTGGTTCGGGCGAGTATGCACTTGGTACTCCTTACTTCCAGAACATGAAGGTTCACCTCCAGAATGGCAATACACTCGAGATTCAGGCACCAAACAACAATGCCGAGACTCGTTATGTACAGTCGATGACCTTCAACGGTGTTAATCACGACAAGAACTATGTCACTTATGACCAACTCCAGAAGGGTGGCAAGATTGTATTCCAGATGGGTACAACAGCCAACACTCAGCGTGGTACATCAGCTGACTCAGCACCTTATTCTTTCACAAACGAACTTGGTGCAAAGGCAAAGGTTCAACTTCGTAAGGACGCTGTAAAGGCACAGAAGAAGATTAAGTAAACACTTCCCTTTACCCCTCCCAAGCGGAGGGGTAAATACTTTAATGACTATATAGAAATGAAAAGAATCATTCTGAGTATTGCCTTGCTCACGGGTATATCTCTTGCAGCATTGGCACAAAATATCATTCCTCAGCCTGTATCAGTTGTAATGGGCAAAGGAACAGTAGGCAAAGGAGCAACAACAATTTCTGCTATTGATGCCAGTTTCCTTCAGAAAGACGGATATCAGATTGTCATTGGCAAGAAGAATATCCAGATAAAGGCCCAGAATGAGACTGGACTTCAGTATGCGAATGAGACACTCTCACAACTTCGTACACAATACGGAGAGGCATTGCCTCAGATGACCATTACTGACTATCCTCGTTTTGAGTGGCGAGGACTGATGCTCGATTGTTCCCGACATTTCTATACACTCGAATATCTGAAGAAACAGGTGGACATCTTGGCTCATTACAAGATGAACCGCCTGCATCTTCACCTTACCGACGACCAGGGATGGCGAATAGAGATAAAACGCTATCCGGAACTGACACAACAAGGAGCGTGGCGCGAATTCAACCAGCAGGATTCCATCTGTATGAAGGATTACAAGGACCAACCAGAATTTGAACTCGACCCTCGTTTCATCATTCATCATGAAGGCAAGACTCTCTACGGAGGCTACTACACACAAGAGCAGTTGCGCGAACTTGTAAAGTATGCCACAGAGCGTCATGTGGAGATTATCCCGGAAGTGGATATGCCAGGACATACACAGGCTATTTCTGCCCTTCATCCAGAGTTTACCGCTACTGGTGAGGCAAAATGGGGAACAGTATTCAGCGTTCCGTTGACTCCAGCAAAAGAGGAAGTTTACGAGTATCTGCAGAATATCCTTGACGAAGTACTCGACATCTTCCCATCACATTACATCCACATTGGAGCAGATGAGGTGGAGAAGGATACATGGAAAAAGAGTGAAGCCTGCAATGCTTTGATGCAGAAAGAAGGTATTCAGACATACGAAGCATTGCAGAGTTATTTCGTTCATCGTATTCAGAAATATCTCGAAGGAAAGGGACGCCAGATGATATGTTGGGATGACGCAATGGAAGGCGGACTTGACAGTAAGGCTGATGTGATGTATTGGCGCTACTGGACAGCAGGCGTTCCTGAGAAAGCCGTGAAGGAAGGTCATCATGTAATCTTCACTCCTGGTGCACCAATGTATATTGCGCATGCAGAGCGCCCGATGTATGAGATTTACAACTATGACGGTTTCGACAATATCCCAGAGGAATATGAGCATCTCGTTCGTGGCGGACAGGTGAGTCTGTGGGGAGAGAGCATGAGTAACTACCGTCGTGCAGATGTTTGCATCTATCCACGAATGCTTGCACTTGCCGAGCGCCTCTGGACACCAAAGGACAAGGCTGTCTGGAAATCGTTCAAGAAACGCCTTGAGCAGGAGAAGAAATGGCTTGCAGAGCATGATGTGGTTTGTGGAAAGACAGCCTCTCAACTCAATGCGATGCAGAAGACAAATATTGAAAAGCAACAGTTGGAAGTTACTTTCGACTCAGACTTTGCCGATGCTGACATACGCTACACTCTTGATGGGACAATGCCAAATGCCACTTCACTTGCCTATAATGACGAACCATTGTGCGTGAAGAAAGGCGAAAAGGCTGTTGATATGGTTGCTGC
>DCIM01000090.1:5189-76000 GCA_002316005.1 Prevotellaceae bacterium UBA1726
ACCGATATTGATGTATGCGTTGACCTTGGCGAAACAATGGATATCAATGATGTCACTATGCGATTCCTTCAGGACGCAGGACCTGGTATCTTCATGCCTTCAAAGGTTCTTATCTCGCTTTATGCTGATGGAGAAAATAACCATTCTGATTGGGCAATTGACAATGATGTGCCAACCGACAAAATGGGAGTAATCATCAAGGATTTCCAAAAAGAATTCCCTGCTGGCACTAAAGCCCGTTACATAAAGTTAAAAGCGTTCAACACCCAAAAGGCATTCATCTTTGCAGATGAGATTGTCGTAAGATAAGGCTTGGCAAACAACAAAAAGAAACACAACGAACATGAGATACTTAAGACAAATACTTCTCTTTGCATCATTCTTCTTTGCAATCTCTGCAAATGCCCAAGGATGGAGAAATCCACTGACACTCGGCAATCAGGAGTGGATGGGAATTGGCGACCCTTATATATTGAAGTATAGGGGTGTGTATTATCTGTATTCCAGTGCCCGATATAATGTGCATTGCTGGACATCAACGGACTTGATTAACTGGACAGATGCAACAATTGTGTGTACTGACGAGGTGGCTGATAATGCCTATGCACCAGAGGTGAAGTATTGGAATGGCACTTTCTACATGTGTACTTCTCCAGCCGGACATGGTCATTACATTCTCACGAGCGATAGTCCTCTGGGTCCTTTTACCCATGTCACAGAGAATATGGGCTATGATATTGACGGTTCGTTTTTCGTTGACGACGACGGCAGTTGGTATTTCTATCGTGCCAGCAACGACGGAATCTTAGGTAGCAAGATGCCTTCACAGACTTCGTTTGGTACGAATGTGAACCTTGGGGCACGAATGAACAATCAATGGACAGAAGGTCCTTGTGTGTTCAAGCGCAATGATATTTACTATCTGATTTATACAGGCAATCATGTCCTTACCAATGGCTACAGAATCGACTATGCCACAAGCACAGAAGGTCCGCTTGCACAGTTTACACCACAGCAAGAGCAGAATCCGATTCTCATTGATACAGAATCAAGTGCGCATTTCGGATTAGGTCATGGTTCGGCATTCATTGGTCCTGACCTCGATTCTTATTATTTCACCTATCACAACCTGAACCGTTATGAAAATGGTTCAACAAACCGCAACTACAACTTCGACCGAATTGGTTGGAATGGCGATAAGTTGATGATGTATGGTCCTACAACATGGACTCAGGATGCACCAGCCATTGCCGATAACGACTATTTCAATCGCGAGGAGATTGGCAGTAACTGGACAATGTCGGAAGGTGGCGAATGGGCTATTGTTGACAACGACCATCTCTCGCAGACAGACAATACCGCAGAATATATTGCCGTACTCAGTCCTTATTCCTTCGACAATTATACTGCCGAATTCACAGTAAAGGCACAGGATACAGAAAAGACAGGTACGGCGGGTGCTGTGTTCTCGTATGTTGATGCGCAGAACTATTCCAAGGCTGTTATCAATGCTCAGACAAAGC
Organism: Prevotellaceae bacterium UBA1726; assembly: GCA_002316005.1. GTDB lineage: Bacteria > Bacteroidota > Bacteroidia > Bacteroidales > Bacteroidaceae > Prevotella. The sequence goes on from DCIM01000090.1 coordinate 6,713, forward strand.
GCCTTGAGATTTCTACTGTCACCAATGGCGAAGCAGGTGCAAAGACTCGTTGCATGATGCCAACAGGTTTCAATCCTCGTTGCTGGCATAGCATTCGTATTGAGAAGGATGGCGAGAAGGCTCGTTTCTTTGTTGACGAGATGAAAGTGGCTGAGTTGGATGTGGCTGCAAAGGGCGGTTCTGTGGGTTACATGACCTACAAATGCAAAGCCGATTTCTCGTATATCGCCATCAGCAAGAGTGTTGGCGGAAGAGGTCTTCTTGATGTGAATCTTCCTGTCCCTGGTATTCTTGCCGCTTCGCATAATGTTGACCAGAGCAGTAGGGTAGAGGCACAGGATTTCGACCTCGGTTGGGGCAAGGCAAAGGTGATGTCGGTTCCTTCGGGCGAATGGCTTGCGTATCATATTAGCGTGCCTAATAGCACTTGCTATAACATAGGTATTCGCTACAAGGCAAATGAGGAATCGCGCATTCGTCTTGTGCAGAACGGGAAAGTTGTGGCTGAGCGTGTGATGCCTTCTACCAACGGCGAATGGATGGTGGAGACAATTAGTGGTGTGGAGTTGAGTTTCACAAAGCACGACCTTCGCGTGGAGGTTGCTGAAGGCGACATCACACTCTATGAATACAATATCCGCCGTGGTTTGAAAAAGACTGTAGTGTTGAGCGATGACTTTGAGAACGGAATAAGCAACGATTGGCAATACAAGGAAGGCAACTGGACAAGTGTGGACGGTCAGGCACAGATAAGCGGTTGCGGAAAACTCTTGCTCGGAAACTACAATCAGGGTTGTGTGGCAGATTATACCGTAGAATGCGACATCACCTACACAGAAGGCATGAATGCCGGATTGCTGTTCCGCACAACCAATCCTTCGACAGGAGGCGCAAACGACTCTCCTTCATTAGGAAGCGACTTTGTGCAGGGCTACTTCTTCACCCTTGCTACAACGGGTTCTGTCCTTGGCAAGCACAACTACGGTTGGAAGACCATTGCCACAGGCACAGGCGAGCATGTCGTTGGACAGAAATATCATCTGAAGGTGGAGTGCATAGGTTCTACATTCAACTGCTATGTTGATGGCGAACTTGCCATAACCTACACCGACCCATTGCCATTTATTCAAGGTCGTGCGGGCATTCGCTCACACAGTTGTACGGCACTTATCGACAATTTCTCGTTCACGCCATTGTACACAGAAACCGATATTGAATCGCCTGCTGTCGTATCATCTGCTGATGAGGCAACAGCAATATATAACCTCTCTGGACAACGACTGACATCGCTCCAGAGAGGCGTGAATATTGTAAATGGGAAAAAGTTGCTTGTAAAGTAGAATATATAATTAACCACGAATTTCGCGAATTTCACTAATTACCATCCGGTGTGGAATAATAATTCGATTAATTCGCGTAATTCGCGGTTATTATGTAAAAAACAATTTAGTTGATTATTCGATTATTGCAGTGAAGCCGCCATTGCGAACCATTGTAATATCGAGTACATCAGCATTTGTCACCTCGCTATTCTCCATGCGATAGTCCATTGCCTGATCAGCAGCATTGAAACCATCTGTAACGAGAGTCATCTTATGACTGCCGGCAGAGAGGAAGTTGAGTGGCACATGGAAATGGCGAGTCTTCTCCTTATTGTTTGTTATACCAGCCACAAACCATTTCTTGCCGTGACGCTTCGCGATGATGAGGTACTCACCAAACTGAGCCTCAATGGCGCGTGTCTCGTCCCATGTCACAGGAACCTCAGCGAGGAACTTTGTACACTCAGGGTTCTTGTAGTACTGTGTTGGTGAGTCGGCAAGCATCTGAGTACCAGTCTCAAGGATTGTGAAAAGTGCCATGCTATAAGCACGAGTTCCTACTGCCGAGCAGTTAGGGTCAGACCATTTGTCGTATTCTGGCTGAGTGTTGATCATTGCACCAGGGGTGAAGTCAGCAGGACCGACAGCATTACGCATGAATGGGATGTAGAGAGTGTTGTCAGGACGACAACCGCTCATCTGCTCAAGTCCGCGAACACCCTCGTAAGCCATGAGGTTAGGGTAGCGATACTCCAAACCAGCTGGTTTCATGGCACCATGGAAATCAACAATCATGTGATATTTTGCAGCCTCTTTGATGGTGCGCTCATACCAGTTTATCATCCACTGGTCCTGACGGTCCATGAAGTCAATCTTTGTACCAGCAATGCCCCATTCCTCGTAAGTCTTGAAGATAGTGTCGAGATTGCGCTCTACACAAATCCAAGTGAGCCAGAGGATAATGCCAACACCCTTTTCCTTACCATAGCGGATACACTCCTGAAGGTCGAGATTAGGATTTGCCTGGAATGGTTCGAAAGTGCCTTTTGCCCAACCTTCGTCCATGATGATGTACTTAATGCCGTATTTCGACGCGAAATCAATGTAATACTTGTAAGTATCGGTGTTGCAACCAGGCTTGAAGTTCACATCCGGACCATAGAGCGACTTATGATTCCACCAATCCCACGAAACCTGACCAGGCTTAATCCAGCCAGTATCCTTCAGTTCGCATTTGCCTGCCAACTGTGCTGTAAGAGTCTGTTCAAGGATACCCTTTGAGTCGCTGATAACGACATAACGCCAAGGAAGCGAGCGCTTTCCGATTGTACGAACTGCATAGTCGGCAAGTTCGTTGATTTTTGTGCCACGATCCCAGAAGAGTTCCCAATTCTTGTAATAAGGCACGAGATTGCCCGAGAGAGCATCCTTCTCGCCATTTCCGCGAAGATAAAGACCGGAATAGTCGGTCAGGTCGCTCTCAGAGATGAGCAAGTGGAGATCTTCCTTTGTGGAAGAGAGTACAACAGGAAGTACCGACATGTCGTGCTCGTGCTTCCATTCCTTCAGCAGGCAATGGATATATTCGCTCTCCGAACCAGTTCCCCAACCGCCTGTAGGCTGGAAATGAACGCCCATCTCCTCTGTTGGCTTGAGGTTGAAAGTCTCGTCAACAATGTTGATAGAGTCCTTCTCGTTGAGGATGAAGCGATAAGCCACAGCATTGTCGAACACGCGGAATTCCACCTTGAAGTTGCCCTTCATTGAGAGGACTGCCGAGGTGTAGTCGTTCTTTATCGTACCTTGCTTGAAAGCCACAACAGGAGTGAACTCGCTGCGTATGTTCTGAGTCTTCACACCCGCAATCTTTGTCTTCTCGCCAAGAGTCTTGTTCTTGAGAATCACTTCAAGAGCAGTCTGGTTGAAGAGTGTTTTGCCGTTCAAAGACGCAGAATAGGAGAGAGAACCTCCATTGTCGTTGATGTTTACAGCGATTTTGCCGTTTGGCGACGCTACTTTCACATCCTTTGCCTGAGCAGTAAGGCCGAAAGCGAGTGCTACTAAAAGAATTAGTTGTTTCATATTGGTTTGTAGTTGATTTTTGATTTCAATTACAAATATAATAATAATTAATAAGGTGTACAAATATTGCAGTAGGAAATGACGTGGTTTTATAGAAAAATGCTCAATTTTGACACTTTCCAAAGAGTTCGTAATGCCCGAAAAACGCGATTTTTACCACTTTATTGTTACATGTCTTAGAATGTTGCGTTTGAAATATCTTTACAAGTAACCCGTGCTGAATTTGCACTCAAAACCATCAAATCTTTATCCGTCATCTGCTACTCATTACATAATGTCTTGATTATCAGTTGGTTGTAATGATATTTTACTTTCTCCTCATTTAACTTAAATGACCACCTCATTCCACTTAAATGAGCATATGCCGTAAGTGCGGAGATGATGTCCCGGCGCTTATTTCACCAGAACAACGTGCCGAAATGGATAAATCGAGAAAAGTACTGTGAAAAATATTTACAAGTAAGACCTTTGCTGACATGAGAGGGTAACAGGTAACAGGTAACAATAAGAAAAATGCGTGCCTGGTTTTATGGATGGAAAATAGTTCTCTATAGTAATACATATATTTAAAATAACATTATTCTTTCCCTCTACTCATTCCTCATTCTTGACTCCCACACCACATAATTTCCTTATTGTTACTTGTTACTTGTTACTGTTCCCTCCGTTTTGTGTTCCGTTTGAAGATGAGTAACAGGTAACAGGTAACAATAACAAAATTTCGTGCCATAGATTTGCACAGTTCGTTTTTTATTCGTACTTTTGTATTAAATACAAAGTTTACACAGATGACATACAAGATATATCCCCCAACGGAGTTCCGTCAGACCATCAATCTGCCAGCCTCGAAGAGTATCAGCAATCGTGCGCTCATTGTTCATGCGCTTGCAGGAGGTGATGATGTGCCAGAGAACCTCAGTCATTGTGACGATACTGATGTGATGGTGGCGGCACTTCGCGACATGCCTTACGAGATAAACATCAAAGCGGCAGGAACGGCAATGCGATTCATGACCGCCTACCTGAGCGTTACTCCAGGCGAACATATTATTACAGGCACGGAGCGAATGAAACATCGTCCAATATCTGTGCTTGTTGACGCCCTCCGCTCGTTGGGTGCTGACATAGAATATGTAGGCGAGGAAGGATTCCCACCGCTCAAAATCAAGGGCCATTCACTCGAAGGCGGTTCGTTGCAGATTCCTGGAAATGTCAGTTCGCAGTATATCTCAGCCCTGCTGATGATTGCTCCAATGATGAAGAAAGGACTCCGTCTGCAGTTGCTCGGCGACATCATTTCGCGTTCGTACATTGAGATGACACTTGACCTGATGACCGAATACGGGGCAGTGGCAGGTTGGGCGGAAATGGACACACTTGAAGTGAAGCCACAGCCATATAAGTCGCGACCATATTACATTGAAAACGACTGGTCGGCAGCATCTTATTGGTATGAGATGCTCGCCCTGACACCCGACCCAGACGCGGAAATCAATCTCTCAGGACTGATGGACGGAAGCAGTCAGGGTGATACTGTGGTGAAGTACATCTTCTCGTTGCTTGGTGTGAAAACCCATTTCGACACAAAGGAACAGCGAGTGCCGGCAACCGTCACTTTGCGCCATGCGGGAATGTGCCTGCCAAGAATGAAGTTTGATTTCACCAACTGTCCCGACCTTGCACAGACCGTTGTCTGCACCTGTTGCGGATTGGAGATTCCGTTCGATTTCACGGGACTCTCAACCCTCAAAATCAAGGAAACCGACCGCATAGAAGCCCTCAAGGCAGAACTCAAGAAACTCGGTTATGTGATTCGTTCGGTCAACGACAACGAACTCATCTGGGACGGAGAGCGTTGTGAACCGACAATGGAGGCAATCGACACATACGAAGACCATCGTATGGCAATGGCATTCGCGCCACTCGCAATGCGATTCAACTCCATTCTGGTGAATAATCCGGAGGTTGTCAGTAAGTCGTATCCAAAGTATTGGGACGACCTTCAGCAAAGCCGGTTCGTGATACGCGAGGCGTAAGAAAATTAGTGTAATTAGCGAAATTCGCGGTTAAGGATAGATTATTACTAAAAATAATAATTATGTGGATACTGATTGTTGCACTTGTTGTTCTTGGCACTATTGCCGCTGCGGCCTCACTACTATGGGACAAGCAGGAGAAGATTGAGATTGGGGCGGATTGCGCCTCATGCTCAGGCGATGACCCGAAATGCGAGCAGACATGTATGATGGAGGCAGCCACAAAGCCAGTGGAATACTTCGACGATGAGGAACTCGACCGCTATAAAGGTCGTGCCTCAAACGAATATACAGATGATGAGGCAGAGGAATTCCGCGAGGTGATGGAGACAATGCGACCAGAGGAAGTGAAAGCCTGGAACCGCAGTCTTATCCTCCGCGAAATCAACATGCCCGACCAGATAAAGGATGAATATATCCTTTTGGCACAATAAATCGCGATAAACTACGTTTATAAGTAGGTGAGACTAAAAGCAAGACATATCGTTTGGTTCGTTCTGGTGGCATTTGTCATCAGTCTTGCTGCGTGTGGCAGTCAGAAGAATACGGCAAAGTCGCGCTTCTGGCATTCGTTCAACGCACGCTACAACACCTATTATAATGGTACGCTTGCATATATCGACGGTTCGCTCGACAAAGAGAAGAACAGTAAGGACAATTTCACCGAGATGCTTCCTCTCTACACCGTTGGCAACAAGAAGAATGTCTCTATCGGTTCGGGCAATTTCGACAAGGCGATAGAGAAATGCGAGAAAGCAATAAAACTTCATTCCATCAAGAAACGCCCGGAATGGACCAAGAACCGCAAGAAAACCGAGAAGGACATTGAGTGGCTTGGCCGAAAGGAGTACAACCCAATGCTTTGGAAGGCGTGGATGCTTATGGGTCGTTCTCAGTTCTATAAGGGCGAGTTTGATGCCGCAGCAGCCACATTCTCGTATATGAGTCGCCTCTATGCCACCCAACCAGCCATCTACGGCAAAGCCCGCGCTTGGTTGGCAAAGTGCTATATTGAGGAGGACTGGTTGTATGATGCAGAGGATGTCGTTCGCAATATGCAACGCGACTCACTCCATCGTAGTGCCCAGAAGGAATGGGATTACACTTTTGCCGATTACTACATCCACCTGGGCGACTATGAGAAGGCAATACCTTACTTGCAGAAAGTCATCAAGCACGAGATGCGTCGTAAGCAGAAGGCACGCGAGTGTTTCCTCCTCGGACAACTCTATGCCGAACTGGGCAAGAAGCAAGAGGCCTACAAGGCATTCAAGAAGGTGATACGCCAGAACCCACCTTACGAACTGGAGTTCAATGCACGTATTGCCATGACCGAGGTTGTTGCAGGAAGTGAGTCGAAGTCGATGATTTCGAAACTCAAGCGCATGGCCCGCAACGACAACAACAAGGAATATCTCGACCAGGTGTATTATGCCCTTGGTAATATCTATATGTCGCAGAAAGACACCCTCCACGCCATCTCTGCTTATGAGAAGGGAAACACCAAGTCAACCCGCAATGGAGTGGAGAAGGGTGTGCTCCTTTTGCGTCTGGGCGATATCTACTGGGACATGGAGAAATATGCCGATGCAGGTCGTTGCTATGGCGAGGCAATTGGACTTCTCGACAAGGAACGCAAGGACTATAAGCAGTTGGCCGACCGCTCGAAGAAACTCGACGAACTCGTGCCATATACAGAGGCAATTCATCTGCAGGACTCACTTCAGGAACTCGCCAAGATGAGCGAGAAAGACCGAAATGCAGCAATCGACCGTGTCATTGAGGCATTGAAGAAGAAGGAGAAAGAAGAACGCGACAAAGAGGCTATTGCCAATGCTGAACGCCAGCAGGGACAGAACAATAACGGCAATCGCAACGCGCAGAACAACCGCAATCAGCAACCGAATGCTAATCAGCAGTCGAATGGCGTGTGGTATTTCTACAACCAGATGACGGTGAATCAAGGAAAGGCAACTTTCCAGAAACAATGGGGAAAACGTGAAAACCAAGACCACTGGCAACGTAGCAATCAGACAGTAGTGAACTTCAATGATGGGGCAGAGGAACTCGAACTGACCGACGAACAGCGTGATTCCATTGCTGCTGCAGAGGAAGAGGCTGCAAAGCAGGCAGAAGCCGACAGTCTTGCCAACGACCCACATAAGCGTGAGTACTATCTGGCGCAGATTCCGTTTACAGAGGAACAGGTTGAGGCTTCAAACCTCATCATCATGGATGGTCTCTACAATTCGGGTGTAATCTTCAAGGACAAACTCGATAATCTGCGTCTGTCGGAGAAGCAACTCCTGCGTCTTGAGACACAGTATGCGAAATTCGAGCATATGGACGATGCCTACTATCATATGTTCCTGCTCTATTCGCGACTTGAACAACCGAATGTGGCGGAGGGATATATCGAAAAACTGAAGAACGCTTATCCTGACAGTAAGTGGACAACATTGCTCACCGACCCTTATTTCGTAGAGAATCAGAAGTTTGGTGAGCAGATAGAAGATTCCCTCTATGCCCATACCTACGAGGCATTCAAGGCCGACAGATATAGTGAGGTGAAGGCAAATGTGAAACTCTCTGACGAGCGATTCCCACTTGGCGCAAACCGCGATAAGTTCCTTTTCATTGGTGGTCTTGGCAAACTCAATTCCGGCGATAGCGACGGCTGTCTGGAGGATATGAAGAAGGTCGTTTCCGATTTCCCTCAGAGCAAACTCGCCGAGATGGCAGGTATGATTGTCAATGGCGTGAAGGAGGGAAAGAAGTTGCGTGGAGGAAAGTTCGATATTGGTGATGTTTGGGCTCGCCGCTCGGCTGTGATGAACGATAGCGACTCTATTGCCGCTCGTCAGTTTGTGGCCGACAGAGACATCGACTTCGTGTTTATGATTGCATATCAGCCAGATTCGGTAAATGAGAATCAGTTGCTCTACGAACTTGCGAAATACAACTTCACCAGTTATATGGTGCGTAACTTCGACCTTGAGATTGAGGATCAGGACGGATTGCGCGTGATGAAGGTGAGCGGATTCCAAAACTACGAGGAGGCTTACGAATATGCTCATCAGTTCTATCAGCAACAGCATATTGTTGACCGATTGGGCAAGAGTCGTACATTGGTTATCAGCACTCAGAATAAGGAACTCCTTGGCGTGAACAAGAGCTACGACGAATATGATGAGTTCTACAAGGAGAACTTCCCACCAATTGATGCTCGTGAGGCACGACGCCTCTACGAACCATCGGGTTCTTCGCGCGATCTTGATGATGGCGGTTCATTACCAGGCAATATCAGTCCTATCCTTCAGAAGAAGGCTGAGGAAGAGCAAGCAGAAGGCGAGGAAGGCGGCATCGTGGATGACGAGAACAGTTTCCCAATTGAGGATGATGCACCAGCCGCTGGTAATAATGATGATACAATTATCATGGAGGACGAAACCCCAGCACCAGTTGCCCCTGCAGAGGATGACAATACTGTAGTCGTTGAGGAAGAAACTCCAACGCCAGTTGCTCCTGCAGAGGATGACAATACTGTAGTTGTTGAGGAGGAAACTCCAACGCCAGTAGCACCTGTTGAGGATGACAATACTGTGGTTGTTGAGGAAGAAACTCCAGCACCAGTTGCACCTGTAGAGGATGATAATACTATTGTCGTTGAAGATGAGACTCCTGCAACTCCTGCTGAGAGCGACGACATTATTGTCATTGAAGACGAAAAACCGGCAAAGACTCCAACCGATGAAGATGTGATTATCCTTGAGGATGAGCAACCGACAACTCCAGCTGCCGAGGATGATGTGATAATTCTTGAAGACGAGACAAGCACTCCTTCGCAGAATAACGATGATGATTTCATTATTCTTGAAGATGAGGAGGGCGGTTCTTCTACCGTTGACGACTCAACTCTCATCCTCGAAGATGATGACGAAGAGGAGGGTTCGGAAGATGAATATCTTGAACTTGATGGATTCTAAAACCGTGGGCAATCCCACATTAATATAATATGAGCAACGGATTATTACTTTGGGCCGACGACGAGGTGGAACTCCTCAAGGCACACATACTTTTCCTTGAGAAGAAAGGGTATGAGGTCGTTACTGTGAGCAACGGTATTGACGCTGTTGAGCAATGCCAGCAACGCACCTTCGACCTTATCCTGCTTGACGAGATGATGCCTGGACTTACAGGTCTTGAGACTCTTCAACAGGTAAAGGATATCCAACCTGCAACACCTGTCGTTATGGTGACAAAGAGCGAGGAAGAGGACATCATGGACCAAGCCATTGGTTCGAAGATTGCCGATTACCTCATCAAACCAGTCAACCCTAACCAGATTCTCCTTACCCTGAAGAAGAACATCCATCGCAAGGAGATTGTGACTGAGGTGACGCAGAGCGGTTATCAGCAGGATTTTATGCAGATTTCAATGCAGATAAGTGATTGCCGTACAGTTCAGGACTGGATGGAAATCTATCGCAAACTGGTGCGCTGGGAACTTGAACTCTCGTCAACCGACTCGCAGATGACCGATATGCTCAACATGCAGAAGGAAGAGGCAAACAACGCCTTTGCAAAGTTCATCAAGAACAACTACATGGATTGGGTTGACCCAAGCACATTCATTGGTGGCAATCGTCCGATGATGAGTCCTGACATCTTCAAGAACAAGGTGTTCCCTCTGTTGAACGAAGGCGAGAAGGTGTTCCTCATCGTTATTGACAATTTCCGTTTCGACCAATGGCGTGTACTTTCGCAGGAGATTGGCGATATGTTCGACATTGAAGAGGACATGTATCTCACCATCCTTCCAACTGCCACTCAGTATGCCCGCAATGCCATCTTCTCGGGTCTTATGCCGAATAAGATTGCAGAGATGTTCCCTGAACTGTGGGTTGATGAAGACGAGGAAGAGGGCAAGAACCTCAACGAAGGTCCGCTGATTGAGACTCAGATAGAACGCTTCCGCCGTAAGAACACATTCAGTTACAACAAAGTGAACGATTCTGCTGCAAGCGAGAAGTTTATCGGAAAGTTCAACGAACTGAAACAGAACGACTTGAATGTGCTTGTTGTCAATTTCATTGATATGCTGTCGCATGCTCGTACAGAGTCGAAGATGGTTCGCGAATTGGCAAACAGCGAGAGTGCCTACCGCTCAATAACATTGTCGTGGTTCCGTCATTCGGTCCTTGCAGAGTTGTTCAAACTGCTTGCTCAGAGCGACTATAAGATTATTCTCACCACCGACCACGGTAGTATTCGTGCCTCAAAACCGGTGAAGATTATCGGCGACAGAAACACGAACACGAACCTGCGCTACAAGTTGGGCAAGAACCTCAACTACAATGCCAAGGAGGTATTTGCTATCAAGGACCCTCGCAAGGCACAGTTGCCTTCGCCAAACATCTCGACAAGTTATGTCTTTGCTACTGGCGATGCGTTCTTTGCCTATCCTAACAACTACAACTACTATGTGAGTTACTACAAGGACACATTCCAGCATGGCGGAATCTCTATGGAGGAGATGCTCGTGCCACTGATTACGATGAGTCCGCGCAAGAGATAGTCACAGTTCCTCGTGTTTTTACACGAGGTCCAAAAAAGAAAAACAATGGAGATTAGAATCAATTCTTTAGAAAATATCAATGAGGCTGCTCGCCAGTTTATCGACAATATTGGCGACCGCACCATCTTTGCCTTCTTTGGCAGTATGGGTGCTGGCAAGACCACTTTCATCAAAGCCATCTGCGAAGAACTGGGCGTTGAAGATGTCATCACATCTCCGACTTTTGCCATTGTGAATGAATACACAACAGGCGAGGGCGACCCTCTCTATCATTTCGATTTCTACCGCATAAAGAAACTCGATGAGTTCTTTGATATGGGCGGTGAGGATTATTTTGAGAGTGGTAATCTCTGTTTCATTGAATGGCCTGAACTCATTGAGGAGGTGATGCCTGAAGACGCTGTCAATGTGACAATCAAGGAACAGCCAGATGGCAGTAGGGTAGTGACCGTTGAATAAAATCTATGCAGAATAACTAAAAACCTATTCTATATGAAAAAAGCATTAATCCTTTTCGTCCTTTTCCTTTCGCAGTATGCTATTGGCAATGCGCAGGAAACTCGTCCTACAGGCGAGAGTCAGGAATCCTACGAGCAGCGAATGCAGTGGTTTGGTGATGCTAAGTTTGGCGTCTTCATCCATTGGGGCATCTATGCCGTTCGTGGCGTATCGGAGAGTTGGTCGTTCTACAACAACTATCTTCCTTACGACGAATATATGTCGCAGGCAAAGGGCTTCACAGCAAGCAAGTACGACCCAAAGGCGTGGGTTGACCTAATTGAGGAGAGTGGTGCTCAGTACACAGTAATTACTTCAAAGCATCATGATGGTTTTGCCCTTTGGGACACAAAGGTGGGCGACAGTAGTGCAAAGAAATGCTCACCAGCAAAGCGTGATGTCCTGACTCCTTTTGTCAATGAGGTACGCAAGCGCGAGAATCTGCATCTTGGCATCTATTATTCATTGCTCGACTGGAGTCGTGATGAATATCCAAACAAGACAAAGACATTCCAGCGTTACGACATAAAACAGGATCCTGCTCGTTGGCAGAAGTTCTGTAAGTTCAATTTTGCTCAGTTGAAGGAACTCAATGATGCCTACAAGCCAGACCTCTATTGGTTTGATGGCGACTGGGAACAGAGTGCCGAAGACTGGAATTCAAAGGGGATAATCGACTTGTTGCGTTCAACAAATCCTCAGTGTGTGGTAAATTCGCGTATTCAGGGTTATGGCGATTATGCAACACCAGAACAAGGTATTCCTGTTGTTCGTCCAACAAGCAAATATTGGGAACTCTGCTATACTATGAACGATTCTTGGGGTTATCAGCCTCAGGATAAGGAGTTTAAGTCGCCTCACGCCCTCATCCGTACTCTCTGTGACTGTATGAGCAATGGAGGAAATCTCCTTCTCGATATTGGTCCAAAGGCAGACGGAACAATTCCTCAGGAGGAAGTTGACATTCTGAAGGAGTTTGGTCGTTGGACGACAAAGCATAAGGAGGCTGTCTATGGCACTCGTGCAGGTCTTCCTGCAGAGCATTTCCCTGATGGATACACAACCCTCAACAAGGAAGGCGACATCATCTATCTCTACATTCCAAACAAGGTGCGTCAGGAGGTTGCCCTTCGTGGTATTGTGAATAAGGTTAATCGCGTTTGGGTAGTGGGCAATGGCACAATGCTCAATTGGAAACTCTACGACAAACCATACTGGAGTTCGCTTCCTGGCATTGTATATATTGATGTCCCAGAGTCTGTTCAGGACGAGAGCGTGACAGTCGTTGCTGTTCTTGTTGATGGTCCTGTGAAACTCTATCGCGGTGAAGGTCAGGTGATTACAGCGAATTAACTCTGTCAAAACGGCATAATAAAGCCCAGATTCTCATGTGAGGACCTGGGCTTCTTTATTGTTTGTCGAGACTAATTAACCAATCAAAGCCTCAATCTTCTCCTTAAGTACAGTCTTGCTACCAGCGCCAACGAACTTGTCAACCAATTCGCCGCCCTTGAAGAAAAGAATTGTTGGGATATTGCGAACGCCATACTCCATAGGAACATCCTCGTTCTCCTCAATATCGCACTTACCAACTACGACCTTACCATCATACTCCTCAGCCAACTCGCTGATAATAGGACCGAGCATACGGCAAGGACCACACCATGTTGCCCACAAGTCAACTACCAATGGCAGTTCACCGTTCTTGTAACTTTCAAAGTTATCGTTTGTGATTTTAACTTCCATAATATTTTGTTGTTTAATTTATCTGTTTACAAAGTTACAAACATTATGCCAAACTACCAAATAATCAATAATTATTTACTAAAACTTCACACTTGCCTTCTTCTCTTCTGGGTAAATGAACTGTTTGAACAGGACATCAACACCTTCTGCCACCTGATTGGCAGGAGTCTTTATGATGATGTCAGTCTCTTCTCCTGGTAGCAGAGTGAAGAAGTTGTCGTTCATTGGAGCTGGCAGAATTCTCTCGCCTGTGGCAGAGTTTGTCAGTCGGATTCTGTTTCCGAATGCCACAGTAGAAGAGTTGTTCTTTACCTTTATTGTCAGTCCGTCAACACTTTTGTCTGTCACAGTACAACAGATGTCAGCCTTTGGCAGTTTCTCTAAGTCAGAATAATCGAGTTCCTGATCACCGTTACGCCAGTAGAAATTGTCGCTGAGCAGTTTTCCAGAGGCATCAGTGAGTTGCAGACGAATGAAATGAAGTGCTGTGATGTCTATATCATCCTGAGGAACAGTATCAAATACCTTCATCTCAAGGATGGAGTGACCAAACCAAGAAGAACGGTTCTTTCCATAAACGCGTACATAACGTGCATCGCGTGGAGCAAAACTGATGAAATCAATACCGCCGTCACAGTTGTCATCTGTATAGACTGTTGTCCAGTTCTCTGCGTCAAGCGAAGTCTGCACCTCGTATTCCTTTGAATGAGCACCTTCCCAGAAAACCTGGACTGTGCTGATGTTGTGAACATCCTGCAAATCTACATAAACCCACTGTGGGTCAGAGTATTCGCTCTCCCAACGCTTCTGCAATGAACCGTCTGTTATGAGCGAGGCCTCGTTTGTGCCGAATACCGAAGACGCCTGACATGGTTTGCCTTCAGCAATGTTTCTATTAGGGAAACTGAGTACGAATGCCTCTGCCTTGTCTGCCGAACGCACATATACATCATTCTCCATGCCGAGTTCCTTTATTTCCTTACCATGTATGTCGTAGATTGTTGCCTTAGCATGAACATTGTTCAAATCGTTCGAACTCTCGTTGATGACTTTCACACTGTTGTTGAGCGAATTCCACTGGATATGAACAGGTTCACAGGCTTTCTTGGCACCAAAGTAACTACCAGTGAGGTCGTAGTAATAGTCGAAGGTCTGCCATAAGCATGATGGATATGCCGCAAGACTCATCCAGATGAGAATACCCGAGGCATCCTCGTGCATCTTGTCATTCCAAGCCTCATACATTCCTCGCATATCTTCAAGATTGATGAACTGAGCCTTTGCGCAATATTCCTCAAGGTTCTTTGAGTCACCATAGCGGTCGGTCACTGACGAACGATAATAATATGGATCGGCATTTCCTCCATTCTGTCCAAAGTAATGCACATTCCACACATTTGAGTCCTGCTTCATCTCATCATCAGTAGGGAGTGGCCATTGGTCCTCCTCAGGGATGAACAACTTCACACTCTCATAGTTTGGCATTGTACCCATACCAAGTTCCGAGCGCATACCGTAGCCGTGGTCAATGCCGTAAGGATAAGGCGGACGAAGCAATACAAGACCGCTTGAAGATGTCTCATAGTGATGGCGAGGAGGACGGTTTGCCCAAGGACCAGAACCAGAGAGTCCGTCCTGATTTGAACAAGCCTTGTAGTGACGATCGCCGTGATCTTCTTCCTCAACAATCTTACGGAGATAGTCGTCAATATCCTTTACGGGATGTGTCTCGTTTGCTCCACACCACAATGCAATGCAAGGATGATTGCGCAGACGAATTACTTTGTCGCGAGCATTTGCCTTGAATGCGTCTGGTTCAATGATTTCGCCTTCTCCTGCATGAATCCAGAAATCATTCCATACCATAATGCCGTATTTGTCGCAATAGTCGTAGAACTCGTCGTCGGTCACACAACCAGTCCAGCAACGAATCATGTTGAAGTTCTGCTCAACATGGAGTTTTATCTTTTCCTCGTATTCTGCACCATGGCAACGCAGAAGCCATTCCGACATACCCCACGAACCACCTTTAGGGAACAGTTCCTGACCATTGATATAGAATGTGAGTACAGGTTTCTCCACCTTATTCTCAATGTATGCGTATTCGTAGCGTTTAATACCGAAGTTGATATGCTTTGAATCAGACACCACACCAGCGGTTTTTATCTTCAGGTCACAACCATAGAGGAATGGCTCGCCATAGCCGTTAGGCCACCAGAGTCGAGGATTGTCAATGCCCAACTGCTTGAATTCGTCCTTTGTAAGAGTGATATTTGCCGTTTCGCCCGCAGCAACAGTTATCTCTTTTGTGAGAGTGATGTTTCCTGGAGTGATTGTTCCTTCTATTGTCACCTGCTGGTTTGTCTTTGCTGTGTTCTTTATGCCTGTGGCGATTTCAATGTTGGCATGATTGAGGGTAGGGAGAAGTGTGCGAATCCACGGATCTACCATCTGTACTTCACCTGTAATCTCAAAATATGTATTTCCGGTAATACCAGCCAAGCGGCCTGGTACATAAGGCATCCAGTCCCATCCTGCGGCAGCAAGATATGAAGGGCTGCAACCTATGGCGAAAGGTTCCTTCGAGAAACGCTCTTTCTTCTGGTCAGCATCGTAGATGAGGACGGCAACAGTATTCTTTCCGCCGTTCTTTACCAATGCAGTTACATCAAAGCGTGAACGAATCATGTGACCGTTTATGTCGCGTGTACTTGTGGCAGTACCCGAAACCTTCTTTCCGTTGAACCATACATCTGCATATCTGTTAATGTTGTCAAAGCAAAGCCAAACACGCTGACCTTTATTTATCTTCTCGCCAAGAGCAACCTCCGTGCGATACCAGAATGGTCGGTTGTAGTAAGACTCGTCTACATTGATGACATTTATTCCGTAGTTTGGGTCTTTCTCCCTTCCAGCCTCCACATAGGCAGTGAAAACCGTACCCGGCACAACTCCCTCAACGGCATTTTTCATCTTGAACCCCTGAGTAGAGACGGTCTTTCCTGTAGCCGATGACAAATCAGCCTGAGGAAGCACCTCCCAACGAGTAGTTTCGCTGTTGAGTGAGATCCTTTTCTGTGCATAGGATGTCATATTGAGACAGAGTCCCAATGTAATAAGGATAATCGTAAATAGTCGTTTCATGTTGGTTTTTGTATTTGTCATTCGCTAATATTTGTCTCATTCAAAATGCTTCCGTCCAAACGGTGGAGGCGGAGAGAACCGTTTTCGTAAGTGGCGAAAGTGGGCTCATTTCCGTCTTTCGGGAATGTGATGCTACCTGTGTTGCAGACAACAATACCATCTTTCTTCTCAATCTTCTGACGATGGGTGTGACCATAAAGGAAAATGTCGCAACCCACCTTTGGCATATTCTGCTCGTTGATGTTATGTCCATGGGTGAGGAACAGACGCTTGCCATTATCTACAACCAAAGTGTAGTCGCCCATGATAGGAAAATCGAGCAGCATCTGGTCAACCTCCGAGTCGCAGTTGCCTCTGATGGCAATGATTCTGTCGCTCAGAGCATTGAGCATCTCTGCAATTTTCGGTGCGTTCAATCCCTCAGGCACTCCGTTGCGTGGACCATAGTTCAATATGTCACCAAGTATGAGAAGCATATCCATCTTCTCGCGGTTGAAGTAGTCAAGAACTTGCTCAAGTCGTGGCGCACAACCATGTATGTCGCTAACAATCAAATATTTCATTTTTATCTTTTGTATGGTTTGTTATACTGCAAAATTACTGAAATACTGCCCGAAAAACAAATAAAATCAGGTAAATTGATTCATATAATCTTTTTTTTATATAACTTTGTACGATATTTATACTTTTCGCGTTTTCTGGCGCGCGCGTATACATATTATAATAAGGTAAAGAATCTAAAAACGAATTTTTGATATGAAGCATTTTATGTCCTTTTTGATGTGCTCGCTGGCTGTGTTGTCGGTGTATGCACAGGGTCCAAATGATTCCGGCACATACTATCGTAATGCCGATGGACAGAAAGGCAAGAACCTTAAAACCGCCTTCGCGGGCATTATTTCCAACCACACAAATGTAGGTTATGATGGTTTGTGGGAGTGTTACAAGACAAGTGATGTGCGTCCTGACGGTAAGATTTGGGATATGTATTCCAACACCACTAACTATGTTCCTGGTGGTTCGCAGCAAGGAAAGAACTATTCAAAGGAGGGCGACAGCTACAATCGTGAACATTCCGTTCCTCAGAGTTGGTTCAATGAGGCTTCGCCAATGAAGAGCGACCTTGTTCATGTGGTGCCAACCGACGGATATGTGAACAACCGCCGTTCAAACTATCCTTTCGGCGAGAACAATGGCGAGAAGTATATGTCGAATAATGGTTTCAGCAAACTCGGTGCTTGTACTACTCCGGGTTATAGCGGAACAGTGTTTGAACCAAATGATGAGTACAAAGGCGACTTTGCCCGAATCTATTTCTATATGGTCACTTGCTACGAGTCGAAGATTTCTTCTTGGAATTCTGATATGTTTGACGGAAATTCATATCCTGCCTTGAAGACTTGGGCTCTTAATATGCTTCTCCGTTGGGCTGCAAATGACCCTGTAAGCCAGAAGGAAATCGACCGTAACAATGCTGTCTATGCGTTGCAGGGCAACCGCAATCCGTTTGTCGATTATCCTGGTCTTGAGCAGTATGTATGGGGTGAGAATATGGATATGGCGTTCTCTTATGATAACTACCAAACTGTTACCCCTGGTGGTGGCGGTACTGATCCTGATGAGGGTGGCGAGACTGGTGGTGATGATGAGAATCCAGACATCACACCTGCTGAGGGCGAGCAACTCTACGAACTCGTGGCTTCTGCTGACGGTCTGACCATTGGCAATGGCTATCTCATTGTCTATGTTGATGGCAACCTCGCTTTGAGTTCATGCGAGGGCAAGTACTACTCTGGTGCAAGTGTGACAATCACTAACAACCAGATTGCAACGGAAGTTGACAAGACTGGCAAACCACATCAGTTGATTCTTGGTGGTAAGGCTGGTGCTTACACATTCTACGATCCTGTAGAGAAGGCATATCTGTCGTTGAACAGCAGCGACAACGCCCTGAACACAACAGAGAGTGCAACCGACAATGTGAGTGCAGAGTGGGCAATCTACTTCTCTGGCGATTATGCACAGATTACGAGTGATGCATACTCAAACCGCAGCATCCAGTATAACACAGGTAATCCTCGCTTCGCTTGCTACAAGAGTGGACAGAAGCCTGTTTCGCTCTTCGGCAACAAGGTGGCTAACAGCATTGAGGTGGTTTCTACCGACTATGACAACACTACAATGGACATCTACGACCTGCTTGGTCGCAAGGTTGCAACCTTCGAAGAGTTCAACATGTTGCCACGAGGAATTTACATCATCTCTGGTCGAAAAGTTGTCAAGACGAGATAACTTCAGAATCACATAATTGAGCGATATTCAAAAATGCCGGTTTTTCAAAGTGAAAGTAAAAACGAATTGTAAGTTACGATTTTGAACTACTTCGGCATTTTTGATATTAATCAATTTTGAGGGCAAAAAATAATAGTAAAATAAAGTTAATTTTCTTTTGCACTTTCAATTTTTTACTTATATTTGTAAGCGTAAAAAGCAAGGTGACAAGAAATTTTATTTCTATTGCTTATAATTTGAAAGAAATCTCTCTTATAATATAACTAAAAATTCATCCATTTATGAAAAAGGAGCACGCCGTGACGGTCTGCTCCTTTTTTTTGTGCGGCCTACGGCCTAACCAAGCCTTCCTAATGTGTTAGGCCAGAACCAATCCTACTGGGCAATGATCTGAGCCCATGATATCTGTATGGATTGTCGCTTCTTTGATTGAGTCCTTTAGTCTTTCGCTTACAATGAAATAGTCAATACGCCAGCCTATGTTCTTTGCGCGGGCTCCCATTCTGTAACTCCACCACGAATATGTGACCTCCTCTGGGTAGAGATAGCGGAATGAATCAACAAATCCGTTTGAGAGCAGTTCTGTCATCTTCTCGCGTTCCTGGTCTGTGAAACCGGCATTCATGCGGTTTGTCTTCGGGTTCTTCAGGTCAATCTCCTCGTGTGCCACATTCAAGTCGCCACAGACAATGACAGGCTTTTTCTTGTCAAGGTCAATGAGATATGCTCTGAACGCATCCTCCCATTCCATTCTGTAAGGAAGGCGCTTAGGCAGTTCACCCTTCACATCAGCACTCTGCGAGTTTGGTGTGTAGCAAGTGACGAGGTAGAAATCCTCCATTTCGAGAGTTATCACTCGTCCCTCGTGATCGTGTTCGTCAATGCCAATGCCATAGTTCACGCTCAGTGGTGTGTGGCGTGTATATATTGCTGTTCCCGAATAACCTTTCTTATCGGCATAGTTCCAATACGACTGATAACCGAGAAACTCAAGGTCGAGTTGTCCAGCCTGCATCTTTGTTTCCTGAAGGCAGAAGAAGTCTGCATCCAACGAATCAAAAATCTCTGCAAAACCTTTGCCGGCACAGGCTCTTAAGCCATTTACATTCCAACTTATAAACTTCATAAGGGTGACTATTTGATCAGGTTCATAAACTCCTCTCGCGTCTTTGCCTGATTGAAGGCACCGCTGAAGGCTGAGGTGGTTGTTACGGAGTGTTGTTTCTCCACACCTCTCATCTGCATGCACATATGTTCTGCCTCTACAACAACCATCACACCCATAGGGTGGAGGGTGTTCTCAATGCAGTCTTTTATCTGCTGTGTCAGTCGTTCCTGCACCTGCAGACGATGGCTGAAGATGTCCACCACGCGTGGAATCTTGCTCAGTCCTGTGATGTAGCCGTTAGGGATATAGGCGATGTGTACTTTTCCGAAGAAAGGAAGCATGTGATGTTCGCACATTGAATAGAAATCAATGTCCTTGACGATCACCATCTGATTGTATTCCTCGGCAAACATTGCCTCTTTCAGAGTAGCCTCAGGGTCCTGGAAATAGCCTCGTGTGAGTGCCTGCATAGCACGAGCCACGCGAATAGGAGTCTTCTGGAGTCCTTCGCGTTCTACATCCTCACCTAACAGAGTGAGAATATCCTTGTAGTGGGCTGCCAGTTCCTCTACGCCTTCTCTGAGATATTGTGGGTTATCCATTTCTGCAGTATTAATTTGTTACTGTAATCTGTCCCTTCACGATACTTGCCTGGTTGTATCCAAGGCTTTGTACCTTCTTTAATACAGCCTTTGCTTCCTCGTAGGTGCGATAGTTGCCCATACGGCAAATCCATCGTGGAGAATAGAAGTGGCAATAGACTGGTTGGCCTGGGAAGTAGGCCTTTATCTGGTTGCTGATATTTTCTGCTTTTGTTTTGTCTGCGCGCGAGTTTCCTCCTGCATAGACCTGAACGCGATAGCCACTCACCTTGTAGCCATTGCGAATCACTTTCTTACTTGTGTCGATGCTGTTTATGTCGAGTGGTTCGTCGAGTTTCTCTGGAGTAGTCTTCTTTGCTACTTCAACCTTCTCAACTGTTTCTTTCTTCTCGACCAGTTTTGGCGAAGGAGTCTTCTTCACCTGAACGACATTCGGATTTGTTCCGTTGATAAGTTTGTCGATTTCCTGCGACTGATGAACTGTCACAGTACCTTTTCCCACTTCGCGTGTCTGCAAGTGGTCAAGATAGGTCTGCGCACTTGCATTCAGCGCGCAGACCATTATGAGTGTTAAAAATAGAATTCGTTTCATATTAGAAATTGCTATTTAACATTCCCCTCTCCTTATGGGAGAAGGGGTAGGGGGTGAGGCTTCTTATCCCCAAGCGTCGATGATGCCCTTGAAATCAGCAGCCTTCAAAGAAGCACCACCGATAAGACCACCGTCGATATCAGGCTTAGCGAAGAGCTCAGGAGCGTTTGAAGCCTTGCAAGAACCACCGTAAAGGATAGATGTCTCAGCAGCAACCTCAGCACCATAAACCTCAGCAACACACTGACGGATGTAAGCGTGGATTTCCTCAGCCTGGTCAGCAGTAGCAGTCTTACCTGTACCGATAGCCCAGATTGGCTCGTAAGCGATTACGATGTTCTTCCACTGCTCCTCTGTGAGGTGGAATACAGAACCAGCGAGCTCAGCCTTGCAAACCTCTTCCTGCTTGTTAGCCTCACGCTCTTCGAGTGACTCACCGATACAGAAGATAACCTTCAGACCGTTAGCGAGTGCCAACTCTACCTTCTCCTTCAGAATCTCTGGAGTCTCGTTGTAGTACTCACGACGCTCTGAGTGACCGAGGATTACATACTCAGCACCTGTAGACTTTACCATCTCAGCACTTACCTCACCTGTGTAAGCACCTGAAGCGTGGTTAGCGCAGTTCTCAGCAGAGAGCTTTACGCAGCTACCCTCGATAACCTGTGCTACAGAAGCGAGGTGGATGAATGGAGTACCGATGATAACCTCGCAGTTAGGGTTCTTTACTACTTCTGTCAACTCCTTTGCAAGAGCAACACCTTCCTGGAGATTCTTGTTCATCTTCCAGTTTCCAGCAACAATTTTCTTTGCCATTTTTTTGTCTTTTTTTAAAGTTAATATTGATGTTAATCGTTTATGTTCTCTAAACCATTTGGTGAATGCGAATAATCTGTCGGCAAGACTCAACAGGAACAGCGGTACAAAGAACCAAAGCAGAATCCTCACAATCTTCATCATGTCGTTTGTCTGCTGTGGTTTGCCTATCTCCAGTTTGTCGAGTGGCGCATTGAGAATACGCTCTGCAGGCAGGTCGTTGTGGCTCCATTTCTGAATGATGGTGCCGTCTTTGAGTAGCAGGAGTCCTGGGTTGCTTCTGATTATTGTCTTCAGCGTCACAGGGTCGGTGTTGCAGAATGGATATTCTGCTCCTGTCATATCCTGCCAGCGTGATATCGCTTCTTCACCACTTGCCGTAAGGCAATAGAACGGATATCCGTGGTCTTGGGCATACTCGTAAATCTGGTCGATAGGACCGAAATTCGAGTCGCTTGCCTTTTCCAGATGAGGGGCAATGAGCAGGAATGTGTATCCCTTCTTGCCGAGCACCTCTTCTGTTATGTCATCACCCTCCAGAGTCTGAATGCTGAAGTCGTGGATTGGTGGCACATAGCCTTCCTTCACAGTGACGGTCTTGCTGTCAACAAACTCCCATGTCGAGTCGGGATAGTTCTCCAGCGTGAATTCCTTTGTCTCGCCGTTCTTCTTCATCACGAAGGTGGTCACATACTCCGGCTGTTCTGCATCTGCAGGAATCTCCATTCCCTTCTGTATGTTCGTTCCTACGCTGTAAGGACGGAAGTCGAACGAAGGCAGCATATACATGCTGTAGGCTGAGAATGCCAGGACGAACAGAATAGAGTAGTTGAACACCAGCATACTGTTTCCGTCGGAGAGGAATCTCACCATCTCTCTCGGTTTTATTGCCAAAGGCAATGCCAATGCCAGCAGAATGATGTTCTTCAGCAGAGTCTGTCCGTTTGTCAGGTGTATGGCATCGCCGAAACAACCGCAGTCGCTAATCGGATTGCCGAAATAGAGCCACAGCGTTATCACTGTCATCACGAGCATGAACAATACTGTCAGTCGGCTTACCACCTTTCTGGCGATTGCCAGTACCAGCATTACGCCAAGTGTGAACTCCGTTGCCGAGAGGAACACAGATGTGCCGAGTGTCATCCAGTCGGGCACCATTCCCTGCATAGAGAGAGCCTCAAGGTAGTCCTCAATCTTGTATTGTGTGCCGAGTGGGTCGATAGCCTTCACGAAGCCTGATACGATGAATACCAGACCGACTACCATACGGCACAGATTGATTACTATTATCCTTGCGCTTTTCACCTATTGCTTATTTCTGTTCGCGAACTCCGAGTTTTATAACAGCAAACACCGAGTAGTTGATGATGTCCATATAGTTGGAGTCAATGCCTTCGCTGGCTATTGTCTCTCCGCCATGGTTCTCAATCTCCTTGATACGCTCGAGTTTTGTGAGGATGAAATCCGTGTAACTGCTCACACGCATGTCCTCCCACGCACCACCGTAGTCGTGGTTCTTCTTGAGCATCAGTTCTGTGCATTCCTTTGCCCAACGGTCGTATTCTGCCATTGCCTCGTCGTTGGTCATGTCCACCTTGTCGGCAAAACCTTTCTCCAGTTGGATGAGGCCTGTCAGTCCGTAGTTGATGAGTGCCATGAACTCAGGCAGTATGCCTTCGCCCACCTTCGATTCCTTTGTTATCTCGAGTGTGCGTATGCGCTTTGCCTTAATGAACAGTTGGTCGGTCAGCGACTCTGGGCGTAGCATGCGCCATGATGGTTTGTAGTCGTAGAGTTTCTTCTTGAAGATCTCACGGCACATCGCCATTGCCTGCTCAAATTCAGACCCACCCCCTTGCCCCTCTCCTATAGGGAGGGGAGTAGATACTCCTGTCGTTTGTATTTCGTTTGCCATATATTCTTTATTAATTTGTTCGGTTCATTTTACTCCCCTCCCTTTATGGGAGGGGTAAGGGGGAGGGTCTGCTATTTCCCGTTTTGCTTCGCCCTGATTATTCTGACCACACCGCATTCTGCATCATAGCGTGCCTTCAGCGAATCGCGTTTGTTGCGAAGCATGTTCTGCTCCAGGAGGGTAGGGGCCTTGTCAATGGCGGCAAGGGTTGCCTGAAGTGCCGAGTCGGTAATCTCCACCTCGTGCTGTGCCTGAAGCAACGAAGCCTCCTGCCATAGTTCAAGTGCCTTCTTGCGAGCGTTTACTGCCTTCGGGAAACGGGCACGCAACACAACGATTGAGTCAAGGGCAGGACGGAAATCGCCGTTCTTCACATTCGCCTCAATATCGTCGAGCATAGGCTGTGCCTTCTCGTCCTCGGTCTGCTGATGGCAAGCCGAAAGGCCGAAAACCATCAATATTGCAACTGCTGATGTAATCAGATTCTTCATATAGTGTGCAAATTTACTAAAAAAAGTTCAAATATCACGATTTTTTTGTAATTTTGCATCACCTTTTTGAAAGAATTATCATAAATGAAGAATTTCAGCGATGCCGAACTGGCAAAAATATTAGATAAGGACATCTTCCACAAGATTTCGCAGGCTGCCGACAACCTCGGTCTCGACTGCTATGTTGTCGGTGGATTTGTTCGCGACATTTTCCTCGAACGACCATCCCACGACATTGATGTCGTAGTTGTCGGTAGTGGCATTGCTGTGGCTAAGGAACTGAAGAAGATTCTTGGCAAAAAGGCGCACTTGTCGGTATATAAGAATTTTGGTACTGCACAAGTGAAATTCTTTGACACTGAAGTGGAGTTTGTTGGTGCCCGCAAGGAGAGTTATAATCGCGATTCGCGCAAGCCTATTGTTGAAGATGGTACCCTTGAGGACGACCAGAACCGCCGCGACTTCACCATCAATGCCCTTGCCATCTGTCTTAATGCCGATCGCTTCGGCGAACTGGTTGATCCGTTTGACGGATTGTATGACATGGAGGATGGAATTATTCGTACACCTCTCAATCCCGACATCACCTTCTCTGATGACCCGTTGCGTATGCTTCGTTGCATCCGTTTCGCCACACAGTTGAACTTCTATATTGATGATGAGACATTCGATGCTCTTGAGCGCAACAAGGAACGCATAAAGATTATAAGCGGTGAGCGAATTGCCGAGGAACTGAACAAGATTCTCAAGACCAACACCCCGAGTCGCGGTTTTGTTGATCTCCACCGTTGCGGACTTCTTGAACTCATCCTTCCTGAACTTGCTGCACTCGATATCGTTGAGGTGAAAAACGGTCGTGCGCATAAGAACAACTTCTACCACACTCTCGAGGTTCTCGACAATGTGGCGCGAAAGACCGATTGGAGTGAGGCGAGTGGCGAGAATGGCCTCTGGCTCAAGTGGGCTGCACTACTTCACGACATAGGCAAACCAAAGTCGAAACGTTGGGAAGTGCCACAGGGATGGACTTTCCACAATCATAATTTCATTGGTGCAAAGATGATTCCAAACCTCTTCCGCCGAATGAAGTTGCCGCTCGACATGAAGATGAAGTATGTGCAGAAACTTGTTGATCTCCACATGCGTCCAATAGTCATTGCCGATGAGGAGGTGACCGATTCTGCCGTTCGCCGACTGATGAACGATGCAGGCGATGACATTGAGGACCTGATGACTCTTTGCGAGGCCGATATTACCTCAAAGAACCAGCAACGAAAGGCACAGTTCCTTGAGAACTTCCGCCTTGTGCGCGAGAAACTCAAGGATCTTGAAGAACGCGACTATAAACGCCTTCTCCAGCCGGTCATTGATGGAAATGAGATTATGGAAATGTTCAATCTCCAACCTTCACGCGAGGTAGGTGCGTTGAAGATGTGTCTGAAGGATGCTGTCCTCGACAATAAGGTAGAAAACGAGCGCGAACCGCTCATGGAACTCCTCATGAAGAAAGCCCGCGAAATGGGTCTTGTGAAGGAATTGGAAAAATAATTACTCTAATCAGAACGCTATGGATGTAAAGAGAATAACCTGCAACACCGCTATTGAGGCTGAAGGTCTTCGGGCAAGGTTGTCGGAAATTGGAATAAAGAGCCTTACTTACGACGAGACAAACAGTAAGGTGGCTCGTGGTGTGATTGATTCAACCATAGATGTGATGGTTGATGAATGCGACTATGAGCGTGCAAATGCCATCTATCAGTTATTGCTGAAAGAAAAAGAGTCGTTCTTGCCTTGGTGTCCTGAATGTGGCAGCGAGAATGTAGAACTCCTCACCGCCTCCCGTCCTTCCAAGGGGCGTTGGGCGATGTTCTTAACTTCACTCCTCACCTTTCTTCCATTCTCCAATTCGCTTAATGTCCGAAAATACCGCTGCCGCGATTGCGGAAAGGAATTTGAACACAACTGATAAAATCTACCCCAAATATTACGCCCACAGACAAATTGCCGAATTCGGTGCATAATGTGGTGAATTGTTCAATTCTTCCATAATAATCGTAACAATTCCCGAAAACCTATCAAAAACCTATCAAAAACCTATCATTATGATAGATATATGTGATAGGTTTTGGTAGATGCATTAGATTTTTTTAACTGAAGGGTGGTGTATTTTTTTTGAACCTGTACCTACAGTTGGCACAACTTTATTTGTATCTTTGCACCCGAATACTTAATATTAATAATGTACGCGTAAGGATACTGAATACTATGGCAAGAAATTCTACAGAGAAAATGATGTGGATTGTAAACACAATCTATGAAGCGGGATGCATTTCATTGAAGCAAATTCAGAAGAAATGGATTGACGAGCGAGTGGCTGATGGCAATCCGCTTCCTCGTCGCAGTTTCACCAACTATCTGGTGAAGGCCGGCGAAGAAGGATTCTGGATTGAGAACGAGAATAGTGGCGAATATCGATACTTCCTCCGAAATCCCCAGGCCCTTGAGCGAGGTGGCATGCCACGATGGTACCTGAACATATTGTCGGTGAAGCAGACTCTCAGCACCAGTTTTCAGATTTACGACCGCATACAGGTGGAGGATGTCCCTTCCGGACAGGAACATCTTGAGGATGTCATCAAGGCAATGAAGGAATTCCATGCCATCACTTTCGATCATACCCACTACGGGCGTGAGGAGGTGAAGGAACACACGCTTCATCCTTATATGCTGAAGTTTTGGGGACAGCGTTGGTATGTGGTGGGACTCGACCTGGGCTACAATAAGATGCGCACATATTCGCTCGACCGCATCGCATACCTTCATGAGACAGACGAAGTCTTCACCATTCCAGAGACTTTCTGTGCTGCCACATATTTCAATAATGAGTTCGGCGTCTTCCACGACCTCTCTCATCCTGTGGAGAAAATCCGGATATGGGCCACACCAGTACAGGCGTGCTACATACGCGGTCTGCCTCTTCACTGGACACAGGAGGAGATAGAACGAACCAACGAGTATAGTATTTTCGAGTTGCGACTGCGAGTAGAGATTGACTTCATTCAGAAGATTCTCAGTTATGGCAAGGATGTGGAAGTGCTTGAGCCTCAGAGTCTTCGCGACAAATTGAAGGAACATGCCAAGGCAATGCTCGAGTTCTATGATCCAGAGTCTTTAGCGAAATAACATTTTTTAAGAAAAAAAGTTCAGGGGTGTGCCTATAGTTGGCTCACCCTTGTTTGTATCTTTGCAGCCGTGAACCATAAGCCACAGCACCGACAAGGTCGGGAGCCACATGAAATGCTCAGCCAGGCATGGTCACGCAGAGTTAGTTCACGGAATAATAAACCCTTAAATCTAAGTATTATGAAGCGAAGGAAAGAAAAGCTACAGCTGTAGAGCTCGGCTCAACGAAGTCCAACGACCATCAGATTCCCAATCGCAATGGCAAAGTCATTCCACTGAAATGACCTCCTCATTTAACCGAAATGACCAGTTCATTTAACCGTAATGAGCATCTCATTTAACTGAAATGACAGCCTCATTCCATTGGAATCATGAAAATCTACCATATATATCTACCATAATGGTAGGTTTTTGGTAGGTTTTTGATAGGTTTTGGCCAAGAAGGTGGTTTCGGCTCCTCGGTCGCGCGGGAGGAGCAGAGCCGACTCCAGTTTGTATTATCATCAGTTATTAACCAATTAAATTTTTTATCATTTCTGCTCACTCCTTGCCTTCGGGGCATTGAAAGGCAGAAGAAACAATGAACACCAAAAAGAATAATCCCGATGAGTAAAAATAATAGAAGGAGGAGACTGCATAAGAGTCAGAAGCACAGACTTGGCGGCAGTCAGAAGAAAGTAGTTATCGGTGCTCCTGCTGTTCAGGACGCAACAGCAAGCACCACAGTAAATAATCCACAGTCAAGTGAGAGTCCACAGATGGTGGTTGCTCAGGCAGAGAACCCAGTGGTTGCTGCTACAGCAAACCCAGCTGTTGCTCCTGCAGAGGCTCAGAAGAGAGTGATGGTGGAGAATTCATCGCCCGATGCAATTCCTGTTCCACCAATACCACCACTACCGAAGTTCTTCGAGAAGGTGATGGCACTCTATCCAGAGAATCTGCATCCGGCAGTCATCATGACGATGCTCTCAATACTTGGCTTCTTTGCCACAAAAGTAAGATTCAACTATCTGCAGAACAGAGTGATGCCGTTGACAATCCTTACCTTCATCATGGCTCCGTTTGCCTCGAACAAGAGTTTCACTACCCACCTGTGGAACATCTTCTCCTACAGACTCAAGGCTGCTGAGAAGATTCTTGCCAAGAAGGCAGAAGACGAGAGATTGGCCAGAGTGAACAGCGCTGCCGACAAGGAGAAGGTGACAACCAAGATTCCAATGAGACTCATGGCGTCGAAAATCACTCCTGCCGCTGTATTCAAGCAGATGGAGGAGAATCCAGGAGTACACCAGATGCTGCATACCGAGGAGGTGAAGTCGTTGAGACAGACCAATATGACATCGTATGGCGAACTGCCTTATCTGCTCTGTCAGGCCTTTGACGGCTCGGAAGTGAGCAAGGCCACTTGTACCGACCTCTCGGCAAATGTCAGAACTGACGCACTCATCAACACTATCATCTGTGGTACCAATCACGAGATGTTCAGACTCTTCGGCGATGGAGAGGACGGACTCGTCAGCAGAGCATGCCTTTGTCTGTTGCCAAGTACCTTGGACCAGCCAATAGCAAGATTCTACAAGCCTTCGCCAGAGTTGCAGGCTGAGATAGATGCTGTTGTTGACAGTCTCTCGGCCGAGGGCGCGAACGAGCCTGATAAGTTGGTGGAGTATTACTTCCCAATGTTTGAGAAATTCTTTGACGATTCTCTTGAGAAGTCGAGACAGGAATTTCTTGATACAGGCGATGAGATGTGGAGAAAGTTTGCCTTCAGAAGTCATAACATCGGCTACAGAGCCGGTGTGATAGGTTGGCTTGTCACGGGAAAGTCTGAGGAGGTGATGAACGAGGACTACACGAATGTCAGCGATGACATGCAGAGAGTGCTCAATCTCGCCGAATGGACTACATCCTATGTCCAGACAATGCAGTACTATGTGATGGGCCCAAAGGTGGAGAAGGCACTTGAGGACAACTCCGTTGAGAAGCCTTCAACCGGCAGAATCACTTCGTTCTTCACTGATATGCCAGACGAATTCTATACCGAGGATATCAACGAACTGAGACAGAAGAAGGGTATGCCGATAGTGCAGAATCTCTATAACATCACATCAAGATGGGTGAAGGCTGGACTCATCCAGAAGTGTCCGACCAATCCGAAGATGTGGCAGAAGATAAAGACAACTGCTTAACCATCCCACCTCCCCGGAGAGACAAAATCTACCATATATATCTACCATAATGGTAGGTTTTTGGTAGGTTTTTGGTAGGTTTTTCCTCGGAGGGCAGAAACAAAAAAGCCTCACCTGTAAAAAAGGTGGGGCTTATGTGTGGTTTGAAATAAAGTTTACAGAAATCAGTAACTTGCCGAGCAAGGGATGCCGAGGGCGAGGACACGGTCGCGGATGGCATCAAGTTCCTCGTGAGTGGCTTTCAGGAGAGTCTTGTCAGGAGTCTCGCGGTCAATGGTGTATATCATCACCTGCTGTGGGGCGAGTCGCTTCACCGCCTCAAGCCATGGTCCGACAAACTCCTCACCGGTGTTGTCCACGCCTTCGCCTTTCATGAACATGGTCTGAATGATGGCGTGACCACGGAAATCGGCAATGCCCCGGAGAATGGCGTCAAGGTCGTAGTGGCCCACAGGACGGTCCACCTTATTAATATAGTCCGTGCTTACGGTGTCGAGTTTCAGGATGTTGTTGTCAACCTTCATCAGAGCCTCGTGAACATTTGGGCGATTGATGAAAGTAGAGTTCGTGAGAACGCTCACCTTTGCCTCAGGGCAGTACTTGTCGCGCAGGCTGATGGTATCATCGATTATCTCTGCGAAATGCGGATGACCTGTCGGTTCGCCGTTGCCAGCAAAGGTCAGCACATCAGGCAACTGTCCTTCACGGCTCATCTCCTGGAGTTTCTCCTCGAGAGCAAGAGCCACCTCCTCGCGAGTAGGGCGAGGAAGGGTAGGGCGGAAGTCTTTGTTGAATCCGCACTCGCAGTAGATGCAGTCGAAACTGCACACTTTGCCGTCCTTCGGCATGAGGTTTATGCCGAGCGAGATACCCAGTCGGCGACTATGAATTGGTCCGAAAATCGGCGCGTTGTAAAGTACTGTGCTCATAACTGCCGGCAAAATTAATCAAATTACATGGAATGGCAAAAAGAAAATGAGAAAATGTTTTATTTAGATCAAAAAGTCTGCTTCTTTGTCCTGAGCCTTCGGCTTGGATGCCTGACCTGATTCTATTCTTATGAAAGCAAGACTTTCAACGAACTTCTTCAGTTCATTCATCACTCTCTACGAGAGTTCAGTCCAAAAGCAGAAAAAAAAGTCTTCGTTTCACTCAGAAAAAAAATCGTTCAAACAAAAGTAACGAGAAAAAATCGTTCAGCGTGAAATATTCAGCATGTAGTTTTTGTTTGCGTTAGCCTTTTTTTTGCAAGCGAAGCGCGCACTTTTTCTTTTTGGAGCAGACTCTGTGGAAACAATGTGAATTGGCTCGGAAAAACTTGTTTTCAAAGAGACAAGACGCATTGAAGACACAAGGGGATTGCTTCAGCAAGACCAAAAGAGAGGATGTGAACAAAACTTTTTGATCTAATTCACATAAAATAATATTTTCTTGTCTCGTTATTCAAATTTTATTCTTATCTTTGGCGTATGAAAATACCAGATGAAATATTACAGCGATTGAAGCAACTGCCTGTGGAGCAGGTGGCAGAGGCGCTGGGCATAAATGTCCGCCGCCACACAGCCCTGTGCTTCATCCACGAAGACCACCATCCGAGTCTTGCCTTCTCCACCCGTTACAACCGCTGGCAATGCTATGCCTGTGGCGAGAAAGGCGATGTCATCTCGCTCGTGGAAAAGAAACTAAACCTCAGTTTCGTTGATGCCTGCCAATGGCTCGCAAGAGAATACGGAATAGAGATTGAGGGGGCAAGTGGGGCAAATGGTTCAAGCGGAAAGCCGCCTCGCCAGATTCGTCCGGTGGAACCAGAAGAGGAATATGTCTATGACGAGGAGATGCTTCGCTATGCGTTGGAAATCAGTAAGTTGACACCCCTTGCTTGTCGTTTCCTCTATTTCGACCGCCGCTATAAGATGCAGGCTGTGGTAGGAGCGAAGGTGGGTGCTGTGCGATGGGGAAAGGAGTTGGCCGATGCCCTTGTGGAGAAGTTCGGTGAGGAGCGTGCCTTGGCAAGTGGACTTGTGATGAAAGGTAAGGACGCCCTCTTCTCGTATTTCCATTCGCCATCGTTGCTTTTCCCGTATTTCGATCGCGAAGGTCATCTGCTCGGTATTCAGGCACGCTATCTCGGAAAAGTGGAGAAATATCCCCGTTTCCAGTTCACCCGTGGACAAAGAGTGCCAATCTTCAATCTGCCTGTGCTGAACACCATCAGCGAAGGTGATGAATTGTATGTGGCAGAAGGCGTCACCGACTGTCTCGCCTTGCTCTCCGAAGGCAAGAAAGCCGTGGCCATTCCTTCGGCAACACTCCTCAAGGCAAAAGACCTCCAGATGCTCTCGCACTACCGCCTGATGATGTATCCCGACAATGACGCCCCAGGCGAGAAACTCTTCACCGCCATCCAGGACGGCGTTACCGCCTATGGCGGCACCATCCACCGCCTCTCCCTCCCACAAGGAGTGAAGGACTATTCCGAATGGCATAGAAGGAAACGACCTCATTACTGCAAGAAATAACTATTTCTATTTGGCAGATTGAATGTTTTGCTGTATCTTTGCAGAAACAATAATCATTATGGCAAATAATATTCTCGACATAGTAAAATCGCAGAAACTCACTTACGAACAGAAAGTGAACGCCTTGGCACATGCCGCCGAGGATACCCTCAATGTGATTCCAAAGACTGAAGCAGCACAGAAATACTTCGCTACAGGTGCCATTTGCAACCTCTTTGAAGGAGAGGCACCTTACCGCCCTCGATATATAATGCCCGACTATCCAAAGGCTGTACGCGAGGGAGTGAAGTTTCTGGAACTCGAACCACCAACCGACCTCGACGAACTGATCAACTTCCTCGAGATTCTCTATCGTCATGTACCGTCAATAACCACCTATCCTGTGTTCCTTGGCGACCTTGACGCATTGATAGAACCATTCATAGAAGGCGTGCCCGACGAAGTGGTGGAGAAGAAGATACGACTGTTCTTCCGCTATCTCGACCGCACCATTACCGACAGTTTCTGTCATGCGAACCTCGGTCCGCGTGAGACTCGTGCGGGAAGAATCATTCTGAAGGTGGAACGAGAGATACAACAGGCTGTGCCAAACCTCACACTGAAATATGACCCAGCGCTGACAAGCGACTCGTTTGCTGAGGATTGTATCCTCACCAGTCTGTTGTGTGCCAATCCTGCCATCTGCAATGATGTGAAGAACCGCGACACATACGACTCTTATGGCATCTCGTCTTGCTATAACATCCTTCCTATTGGTGGTGGCTCGTACACCCTCTGCCGTATTGTTCTGCCACGACTGGCAAAGATGGCACAGACAAAGGAGGAGTTTCTTAATGTGATGCTCCCGGAGTGCCTTCGCGGTATGGCCGACTACATGAGCGAGCGCATAAAGTTCATCGTTGAGGAGAGTGGATTCTTCGAGAGCAACTTCCTTGCAAAGGAAGGATTCATCCATCGCGACAGATTCGTGGCAATGTTCGGTCTTGTGGGCCTTGCAGAGGCAACAAACCACTTCATGCCAGAGGACAAACGCTACGGTCTTTCGCCAGAGGCAGATGACTTCGCCGACCAGATAATGACCATCATCAGCGACTTCACAGCAGAATACGAATGTCCTTACTGCGACATTGCCAATCACCACTTGCTGCTTCATGCACAGGTGGGCATTGATACCGACACAGGTATCACCTCAGGACTCCGCATACCTGTGGAGGATGCCCCGGACAATATCTACGAGCATCTCCGTCATTCGGCACGATTCCATAGGTTCATCCCTACGGGATGTTCCGACATTTTCCCATTCGACTGCACAGCAGAGCGCAATCCTGCTGCCGTTCTCGACATCATCAAGGGAGCCTTCACGGTAGGGCAGAAGTATATTGCCCTCTACGGCAGTGACTCCGACCTTGTGCGTATCACGGGCTACCTCGTGAAGCGTTCGGAAATGGAGAAATGGGACGCCAACCAAGCCGTCCTGCAGAATACCACGCAACTCGGAGCCCCAACATATAAGGCCAAACATCTTTCTTCCCGCAAGACTCGCGGAGTGTAGTTTTTTAGACATACTGACATAATGAACTAAAAAATAATTAATGGAAAATTCTTTCTCCACTTCGTTATGAAAGCGGCGGAGCCGAGCGAATGGATAATTGGTGATAATTAATGTTTAAAATAATAACATATAATTTCCATGTAATTGCCCATATAATTATTCATTAATTAATTCAAGAAATAGGATTTTGCTGATACGAAGGATAATTGGGATGAGTTTAGTAGATGGAAAAGGGAATCGTACTGCCGTTTTCCTTCAGGGGTGCAATATTCGTTGCGCCTACTGCCATAATCCCGAAACTTGGGAAAGAGATAAGGCGAAAATTGAAGACAAGGAAGGCGTGAGGGAGATGACCGTTGACGAGGTGGTAGAGGAAGTGCGCAAAGGTATTCCTTTCATTCGCGGCATAACCGTTTCGGGCGGAGAATGTATGCTCCATCCAGAGGAACTGACCGAACTATTCACTAAAGTGAAGGCCCTCAGACTCACCTGCCTTATTGACACGAACGGCACAATAGACTTCTCGCTATACCCCGAACTGCTGAAAGTGACAGACGGCGTGATGCTTGATGTGAAGGCATGGGACGAGATGGTGTTCCACCGCCTCACAGGAGGACGAAACGACATAGTGAAACGCAACCTCCTGTTCCTCGCTGAGCAAGGAAAACTCGAGGAAGTACGCATTGTCTGTCTTGAAGGCGAAGTGGATGTGGAAGACACCATTCGCGGCATTGCCACAGTACTTGGCGAAAAGACCGCCGAGACACGCCTCAAACTAATCCGTTTCCGTAGGAATGGGGTAGTGGGCCGACTCTCAGAGAAGCCTTCGCCAACAGATGAACAGATGGAAACCTGGGCAGAAATGGCCCGACAAAACGGTTTCCGGAAAATAGAAACAACATTATAATGCCAAAAATAAACAGTAATACGCCTTGCCTTATCGACCTTCATCTGCATCTTGACGGTTCGATATCAGTATCAACAGCCCGCCATTTGGCAGAGTTGCAGGGAATTGCTGTACCCCAGAGCGACAGTGAACTGCACGATATGCTCACCCTCACCCCAGAGTGCATTACACTCGACGACTACCTCGCCCGATTCATCTTTGCCTGTTCGTTGCTCCACACACGTGAAGCCCTGCGCATTGCTACACACGACCTCTTCGCCCGTCTGAAAGAGCAAGGTGTCATCTATGCCGAAGTGCGCTTCGCCCCACAGAAATCGTGCGAAAACGGACTGACGCAGAGTGATGCCATTGATGCTGTGCTTGAAGGAATGCGTAGCGTTGATATGCCTTCAGGACTGATTATCAGTATGATGCGAGGCAATGACAACAAGGCAGAGAACTTAGAGACAGTACTTCTGGCGGAGAAGTATCTCGGAAGGGGAGTAGTAGGTGTTGACATTGCAGGAGCCGAGACAATCTTCCCGACCGAAGATTATGCCGATGTTTTTGCCATTGCCCACGAGCGAGGAATACCATTCACCATTCATGCCGGAGAAGGACGAGGAGCGGAAAGTGTAGCAAAGGCAATCTCTTTCGGTGCCTCAAGAATCGGTCATGGAGTGCGTTCGCTTGAAGACGAAAGTGTGGTGGCAGCACTTGTAGAGAAAGGAATTGCGCTTGAACTCTGTCCGACAAGTAACCTCCATACACATATGTTCGACTCGTATGAGGCATACCCTCTGCGCGAACTGATGAAGAGAGGAGTGAAGGTGACGCTGAATACGGACAATATGACAGTCTCGGATATTACCCTCAAGCAAGAGTGGGAGAATATGTGCGAGGCATTCCAGTTGACCCGTGCCGAAATTCGCCAGATACTCCTCAACGCCGTTGACGCATCCTTTGCCCAGAAACCAGTAAAGGCACAACTCCGCAAGCAGATAGAAGATGCCTATCCACGAGTTTATCTCAAAGAGATAACAGATATCACAGAAGCCGAAGTAGATGCCATGATAGAGCAGTTGCCATTGTGGCGCAAGGAAAAGGCACAGGCTTTCAAGCATTCCCAAGGAAGGAAGGAGTCGGTTGTTGCGTTTGCCTTGTTGCAACAAGTCTTGCGCGAGGAATACGGAATAAAGGGCGATGTTGAGTTTGAGTATAACGAGCACGGCAAACCATCGTTGAAGAATCATCCGGAAATCTTTTTCAACATCAGTCATTGCAAGGCGGTTGTTGCCTGTGCAGTAGGCAATGAACCGATAGGTATTGATGTGGAGATGCGTGGCCGTTATAAGGAACCGCTGGCAAAGCATGTGCTCAGTGAGGAAGAGTTTGCGAGAGTACAGGCAAGCGATGATATGGATCTTGAGTTTACGAAGTACTGGACCCAGAAGGAAGCCCTGTTGAAACTCATCGGAACAGGAGTAAGTACCGACCTGAAAGTGGTGCTTACTGACAATACCGACAAAAAAATAACCACCACGGAATGTGATGGTTATGTATATTCAGTTGCGAAATAATCGTTCGTTCTTTACTTTGCCTTGTAGTAAGGAGTGTTGTATGTAAGGCGAAGGCCTGTTGCAGTCTGGACAAGAGTCATTGTTGTACCGTCAGCATCAGCAACCCACTTCACACCGTCAGCATCGCTCTTCTGGTGGTAGATGACATTGAAGATAGTCTGAGCGTTCTTGTAAGCAGCAGCCACAGCATCAGCACCACCCTCAACAGGGATGTTGATAAGCATCTGACCAATCTTACCCGGAGTCTTCACATCTGTAAGGTTGAATGAAAGGTTGATGACTGTTCCCTGGCAGTTTCCTTCAAGCCAGTTGTGCTCGCCATTGAAAACATATCCCTTTGCAGAGATTTCGCGCATAACATTCTGCACATTACCAGTGATGTCGATACCATCAAAAGTAAACGCGCTTGCACTCAATGACACCATTAATGATGCAAAGAGTGTGAAAAACATTTTCTTAATCATTTTTTTAGGTTTTTATAATATAACTATTCTTTTGAATGCTTCCCTTTATTTGCCTTTGAAACGGTTGTAGAGTTTCAGTCCGAGCATCACGCCATCAAACACCCCTGCACCAGTAGTGATGAGTCTCGAAACCCTTTTTGACGGAGTCATAAAGGCATTCTGCTCCTTCTTGTGGAAAATGTTATCCCACAATTTATGTATTGTCTTCTCTTGAGCCTTGATGTCGCTCTTGAGTTTTAGTTTGCGGCGGCGAATCTCCTGAAGAGAGCCGTAGAGGTTTTCTGAATCTTCGATCATAGCAGACGGTATATTACTCCATCAAGACGCTTGCGAGGAACTGCACCAATGGGCGTTCAATCCAGCGTTTGCGGCAGATGATACAAAGTATGAAGAAAAACAAATATATTCCTCCGACAATGGTGAAAGCCCACGCATTGCCTATCAGAGTGCCAAGGCCATAGGCGATGGCAAAAGAGAAATAGGTGATGGCCAGAAGGAACACTATCGTCAGGACGATTGTCATCGTGATGACGGTAAGGAGTCTCACAGCCTTCTCAACCATGTCGAGGCGCATATATTCACTTCTGAGTGAGATATATTTCTTTGCTTCTTCGACGAGTTGAGCAATTGTTTCAATGTTGTTGTCGTTACTGAACATTGTCTGAAAGAAAAACCGTCAGCCCTGCCGGTTTTAGCCAGCAAGGCATGAGGCGTTATGAATTTGTTTAATCTGCGTCTTCGGTAATTTCCTGGATATTCTCAACGAGATCCTCAACATCCTTCTTCGAGAGTTTGATGTTGTGCTTCTTGCAGAACTCGTCAACAGTATCAGCAAGTCTCTTCTGAGTATCCGAACCCTTCTCAGGTGCAAAAAGAACACCGAGTGCAGCACCAGCAATTGCGCCACTAAGGAATGCGCCAATGTAACCTAATGTCTTCATTGTTGTATAAATTAAAAATTAGTAAACTCGTTGCAAAAGTAAGAAAAGTTTTCATATTTACAACACAAAACCCTTGTTTTTTTTGAAAAAAGAGTGATTTAACAAACTTTATGTGGAGTTTTTGCAATATTGTTGCGTTTTCTCGCTTTTTTTTTGTATCTTCGCAGTCGTATTATAAATAAAATAAGGAATTATAAACTTAACTGAAATAACTATTATGAAAAAATCGATTGTTATCTGCGCAGGTTTGTGCGTAGCATTGGCATTTACAAGTTGTAAGTCAAACGAAAGCATGTACAAGAAGGCTTACGAGAAGGCAAAGGCATCAGAGCAGACTGCTGTTGTCGAGGACGAGGTTGTTGAGACACCTGTTGTTACTCCTCTCGTAGAGACTCCTGTTACTAAGACTACTGTTGTTGCAAACACAGACAATGTTTCTGTTCGTACAGAGGATTTGTCGGTTATCGACGGTAAGGCTCTCCGTAACTACTCTGTAGTTGTTGGTTCGTTCGGCCTCAAGGCTAATGCAGAAGGTCTTGCAAAGACTCTCCGCTCAGCAGGCTATGATGCTCGTATCGCATATAACTCAGCTCGTAATATGTATCGTGTTGTAGCAACAAGCTACGACTCAAAGGCTGACGCTGTTTCTTCACGCGATCAGTTGCGCAGCAAGTATCCAGATGCTTGGTTGCTCTTCCAGAAGTAAACAAACAGACTGAGTGGCACGCGTTTTATCAATAGACTACGGTAAAAAGCGCACAGGTATCGCAGTCACTGACCCGCTACAGATTATAGCGAGTGGGTTGGTGACTGTTGCTACATCTACACTTTACGATTTCCTGGTGGATTACATCAAGAAGGAGCAGGTGGAGCGCATTGTTATCGGAAAACCAATACAGCCTAACGGACAACCGAGCGAGAACCTCGCCCGCGTGGAGCAGTTCGTGAACCGTTGGAAAAATCATCAGCAGATTCCTATCGAATACTATGATGAGAGATTCACTTCTGTTTTGGCCCACCGAACAATGATTGATGCCGGACTGCACAAGAAAGCCCGTCAGAACAAAGAACTTGTCGACCAGATTTCTGCTACGATAATTCTGCAGGACTGGATGAAAAGTCGTAATTTCTAACTCTTAAAAGAAAAAGATTTGGTACTACCTATTTATATCTTTGGTATGCCTGTGCTCAGAAAGGTTGCGCAGGATATTCCAACTGACTATCCCGATCTCGACAAACTGCTTGCAGATATGTGGGAAACCCTTGCTCAGAGCGAGGGTATCGGTCTTGCCGCACCACAGATTGGCAAGGATATCCGTGTTGTCGTAATCGATCTCGACCTCCTTTCAGAGGACCTTCCTGAGTACAAAGACTACCGTCATGCGTTTATCAATGCCCATATCGTGGAATACGACGATAAGGAGAAGGACACAATGGAGGAGGGATGTCTTTCATTGCCAGGACTTCACGAAAGCGTGACTCGTCCGAAGAGAATCCATGTGCAGTATCTTGATGAGAACCTCCAGCCACACGATGAGTGGGTTGAGGGTTATCTCGCTCGTGTCATGCAGCATGAGTTCGACCATCTTGAGGGAATCGTCTTTGCCGATCGCCTTTCGCCATTGCGTAAGCAACTCGTGAAGAGCAAGCTCAAGTCATTGCTACAGGGCCGCTTCCGCTGCAACTATAAGTTCAAGATGCGCCGCCCATAATGGGTTTGAATACAGAAATATTGGATGAAGAGATTTCTTGTTTTCCTTTTTTCTTTGGTCTTGAGTCTTGGGGCAAATGCCCAGTTCAAGATTGACAGACTGATGACAAGTGGTGAGATTGCTCTCCACTACGAGGATTATGTGCTCTCCATTCAGTATTTCAACCAGATTATCGCACTTCGCCCGAACCTCTATCAGCCTTGGCATCTGAGAGGTGCGGCAAAGTTCTATCTTGAGGATTTCTCAGGAGCAGAAGATGATGCAACAGAGGCAATCGACCGTAATCCTTATGTCGATTTGATTTACGACCTTCGTGCCATCTCCCGAATCCGTCAGCAGAAATACGAAGGTGCCATTCAGGACTATACCTCCGCTATTCGCCTTAACCCTAATCAGCAGAACTACTGGTTCAATCGCGCCATCTGCGAGATGAACCTGAAGAACTATGATGCGGCACTCCTTCAGACAGACACCATCACCCAGCGTTGGTCGAAGTTTGCCAATGCCTATTCGCTCAAGGCAGAGATATATCTTGAGAAGAAAGATACATTAGAGGCTGCACGATGGATTGACAAGTCGCTGGAGATTGATCCTTTTGACGGAAACACTTGGATGACTCGTGCCTCCATCAATCTCTCGCGAAAGGAATGGCGTGAAGCCGACACCTGTCTGTCGAAGGCAATCCATCTGAAGCCAAAGCATGTGCCAAGTTACATCAACCGAGCACTTGCCCGACTGAATTTCAACAATCTCCGTGGAGCGATGGAGGACTATAACACAGCCCTCGACCTTGATCCAAACAACTTCCTTGCACATTATAACCGCGGTTTGCTTCGCCAGCAACTCGGAGCCGACAATGACGCTATCGAGGATTTCGATTATGTCATTGAGATGGAACCAGAGAATGTGATGGCAATCTTCAACCGAGGATTGTTGCGCCAGAAGACTGGAAACCTGCGTGGTGCTATCCGCGATTATTCGAAGGTGATAGACCAGTTCCCTAATTTCTGGACAGGTCTGGAATATCGTGCAAAGTGTTATCGTGCGCTTGGAATGACCAATCAGGCCGAGATGGACGAGTTCAAGATTTTCAAGGCACAGATGGATAAGCACCTTGGAATTCAACCTCGTTGGTCGGCAAGCAAACTCAAGGAGATGCGCAAACGCGGAGAAATTGACCCAGACAAGTATAGCAGTATTGTTGTGGAGGATGAACCAGACGAACGCGCTTACCAGAGCGAATACCGCGGACATGTGCAGAACCGTAGTGTAGGTTTTGAGACTCGTCCACCGTTCATGATTTCCCTCTTCCCATACAACAATGGCGTGAAGGCTTATCAGGCATTCGACCGCGATGTGGAGAAGTTCAATGCCCGCAAGGGATTACGTCATCACCTCTATGTGGCATGTGGAAATCACGGTCAGGGAGCAAGTACTACGACCTACGCCTTTGCCCTTGTCGATTCTCTGACGACAGAGTTGTACACCAGTCTTGGTACTCTGAAAGAGTGTCCTGTGATGATGCAGAGAGCTGTTGCGTTCTCTGTGGTGCAGAACTATCCTGATGCTATTGCCGACCTTGACGAAGTGATCCGTCAGGACTCAACATTGATGATTGCTTATTGGCAGAGAGCCGTGTGCCAGTCGTTGATGAACAGTTACAATATCTCGCAGGGACTGGATGCTAAACTGAAGATTGCCAGTGCGTTGAGTGATTTCAACCAAGCCCTTCGCCTTGCACCAAACAATGCCTACCTCTATTATGACAGGGCTATTGTGAATGCGCTTAATGGTGAGACAAGTAAGGCAATAGAGGATTATTCGCATGCAATAAAACTCGAACCACACATGGCCGAGGCTTATTACAACAGAGGAATCCTGTATTACAATATGGGCGATAAAAACTCCGCCAAGCGCGATTTGAGTAAGGCGGGAGAGTTGGGATTGTATGATGCCTACTCAATAATGAAACGAATGAAATAAGTGGACGTAAGTCGGAAATCAACCGCCGGCTTTACACCTTATATATAATATAAAGGAACAAAACAACATTAATTCCTATGGAGACAAACGAGATTGAGTTTGATTATCAGATTCTCAAGAAGGGCGAACCTTGTGACGATTGTTATGCCATTCTCAACCTGACCGACGATCAGATTGAGGAGATTGTGACATCTCTTATCGAACAGAATACAGAAGGTGAACTGACCGACATTCCAGAGAAGTATCTCAATATGTTTGTTGATGCTGCACTCGATGATGCCAGTGAGATTTATCCGAATTTCAGTGATGAGAAGGCAGGTTTCTCAATCATTCTTCAGCGTTTCCTACCAGAGGATCTGCTCGATTTCCTTCCAGATGAAGTGATTGAGAACTTCTCGCCAGATATGTTTGAGGCGGTAGAGGAATAAAAAAACACCCCAATGAGAGGTGTTTTATAATTGACGAAGAGTTGAAAGTGCGGATTATTTCCCTGCTGTAGAGATTTTCATTCTTACCCAAAGCCAGCGAGGAATAAGTCGCCAGAAGAATACGAGAATGCGATAGCGCCAGTCGATGGTGGCTATCGCTTTCTTCTTTTCAATAGCCTTCACAATATCGCACGCCACTTCCTCAGCCTTCAACTTCAGTGGATAATATTCATTCTTGATGAGGTCAGTAGCCACAAAGCCCGGACGGATATCAGTAAACGAGATGTCCAAATCCTTCATTCTTGCCAACTGACAGAGTGATTCTATATAAGAGTTCTGGAATCGTTTTGTTGCTGAATAGGCAGGAGCAGCGCCCAGTCCTTTTGTACCCGCAATTGACGAGATGACCGCAATATGTCCCTTGCGCTCAGGATGAGCCTCGAAATAATGGAATGCGGCAGTAATCATGCGAGTCCAACCCAAGGCGTTTGTCTCTACTGTGCTCAATTCCTTCTGATTGTCGAGTGGAATATTCTGATAGCCAATGCCCGAAGAGTGGAAATAAAGGTCCAAACCACCCAAAGTGTCAGCCAAAGCAACGAGTTTCTCAGGTGCTTCGTCCTTTGTGATGTCAATTTGCGAAGTAGCGACAATATTCTCGTGAAGAGCCGAAACCTCAGCAAGGCAGTCTTCTCTACGACCAGCAATACCTACCTTGTAACCCTTCTCTGCAAGCAAAAGAGCCACTTCACGACCAATTCCTGATGTTGCACCAACAACAATAGCAGTTTTCTCCATACCTTATTTAATTTATAATAGCACTACCCGCCACAACGGCAAGAATGCCTAAGACAAGACTCAATACAATGTAAACGCCAAACGAGATGTAATTCCCCGCAGTGAGCATTGACAGTGACTCGTTTGAGAGAGTGCTGAAAGTGGTGAAACCACCGCAAAGACCAACCGTGAGCATAAGGCGTGTTGGTTCGGCAATGCCGAATCGTGCAGCCATTCCATTGAACAATCCAATGAGGAAACAACCAAGAATATTGGCCAGAAATGTACCCAAAGGAAACTCCAGCCCAAATCCGGCGAACAGTTTGATGTCGGTTGTCAACTGACCAACGAGATAGCGAAGAACACTACCCGTGCCACCACCAAGGAAAATCAATGCGAGCGTCTTTATCATTATCGTTTTTATTATTATTCTAATTTTTGAATTCTACTTGCTTTCTGCTGGTTTCAGTACAAGTCTTCCTTCTGCCGAACGACTGAATTCAAGAGGAATCGCCCCTTCAAGTTCCTTGTCGAGTTCCTCTTTTGTAATCTTGTAAATCTTTGGCCTTAGTGAACGAGGAATGCTGCAGAAGTAAGGATTGCGACTATTGTACCATCGCGTTTCTTTCAGACGGACGTATTTCGGCAAGTCGCGATACAACTCGAAAACCTTTGATTGTGAGGGTCTTGTGATGCCCCAACTGCCATCCTCCAACTGAGAGACGGCAAGTACATTCTGCACAGGTTTGTCCTTTGGTGCCTGCTGAAGTTTTCCCCTGTGGCTTATGGTGATATGTCTGCCAAAGCGCGAGTTTATCTCCGCCATCTTCTGACGAAACAGCGGACCGTGAGCAGAGTCGTCAATCATATGGTTTGACAAGATGTCAAGGTGGATCATCTCGTGCAGAATTGTATCCTCAAGCACATTCTCCTCCAAATCGTAGAAGGCACTGATGCTCAGAGTGAAATCGTAGAAGACGCGTTGCCTGAACAGTCGCTTCTTTGACTTGTAGCGAACACACCCCAGCATGCTCCTCGAATTATTGACCTTCAGACGAGGAACGGGCAGTCTTCCCTCAAACACCTGTTGGTTGTAAAGGTCGAACTTCTGCCGGAGATATGCGAGTGTTACAATCATAATGCAAAGTTATGCTTTTTCTGCGAGAAATCCAAGCAAAAGGCTCCTAATCCTAACAATCATAAGTACAAACGATTTTTTCAAGAAATAAATACCTTTGCGTTTTGAAATCTCGCAGTTTTTTGTTACCTTTGTATCCCGTATTACAATAATCAACACATTTGTATGAAATACGGCTTTGACAACGACAAATACCTCAGAATTCAGTCTGAGCACATCAAAGAGCGCATCGCTCAGTTTGGTAATAAACTCTATCTTGAGTTAGGCGGCAAACTCTTTGACGA
Source organism: Prevotellaceae bacterium UBA1726 (assembly GCA_002316005.1). Taxonomy (GTDB): domain Bacteria; phylum Bacteroidota; class Bacteroidia; order Bacteroidales; family Bacteroidaceae; genus Prevotella. The sequence goes on from DCIM01000090.1 coordinate 50,571, forward strand.
TCATCACGCTTCACGCGTTCTCCCTGGTTTTCAACCCGATTCTAAACTCCGAATGCTGAGTCAGTTGAGCGACTCCGCAGAGATTGTTATCGTAATCAGTGCCCTCGATATTGAGAAGAATAAGGTGCGTCAGGACCTTGGCATCACTTACGATATGGACGTTCTGCGCCTCAGAACAGAGTTCATGAACCGTGGATTCCTCGTTGGGAGTGTTGTCATTACTCACTATAATGGTCAGAAGAGTGCTGATAACTATCGCCAGAAACTTGAGCGCTTGGGTATCAAGGCATATTATCACTACACAATTGAGGGCTATCCTCACAATGTTGCACTTATTGATTCTGATGAGGGATTTGGCCGTAACGACTATGTGGAGACAACCCGCCCACTTGTGATTGTCACAGCCCCTGGTCCTGGTTCGGGAAAGATGGCCGTTTGTCTTAGCCAGTTGTATCAGGAGAATAAGCGAGGCATTGAGGCAGGATATGCTAAATTCGAGACTTTCCCAGTGTGGAACCTCCCATTGAAGCACCCTGTGAACATTGCCTACGAGGCAGCAACAGCCGACCTTAATGATGTGAATATGATTGACCCATTCCATCTTGAGGCATACAACAAGACAGCAATCAACTATAACCGCGATATAGAGATTTTCCCTGTTCTTGATGCCCTCTTTGAGGGAATATATGGTAACAACCCATATAAGAGCCCAACAGATATGGGCGTAAACATGGTTGGTTTCTGCATTTCTGATGATGAGGCTTGCCACGAGGCTTCAAAGCAGGAGATTATCCGCCGCTACTACACAGCCCTCAACGCAATGGCAAATGGTGCGGGTAATGACAGTGAGGTGGCAAAGATTGCACTCCTTTTCAAGCAGGCTGGTATCAACAGCGCTTACCGCAATACCACTGTTGCAGCAAAGGAAAAGCAGGAACAGACAGGCCATACTGCAGCCGCAATCGAACTTGAAGACGGAACAATCATCACATCAAAGTCGAGTCCGCTGCTCGGTTGTTCTGCAGCTTTGCTTCTTAATTCAATAAAGCATCTTGCAGGAATCGACCACGAGACAAAACTCATCTCGCAAAGCCTCATTGAACCAATTCAGTACACAAAGGTAAACTACCTTCAAGGACGCAATCCACGACTTCATACTGACGAAGTGCTTGTGGCATTGTCGGTTTTGAGTACTACTGACGAGAAATGCCGACTTGCTCTTGAGCAACTTCCAAAACTCAAAGGTTGTCAGGCACATACAACAGTAATGCTGAGCGAGGTTGACCATAAAATCTTCAAGAAACTGGGAATTGACCTCACCTGTGACCCTGTAAAGAAGTAAGGGTATCATCCGTAGTAAATAGGAATTTTCTTTACACGCAAAAATAGCATTGTCATTTAACCCTTTTCATGGTGTCATTCCACTGAAATGAACTCCTCATTCCATTGAAATGACCACCTCATTCCACTGAAATGACAACATGAAATAAGCGCGATTGCAATTACCTGTAATTCAGATGGTTACAATCGTGCTTTTGTTATGTCTTGTCCGAAAGGCGGATTTTACCTGCCGAAAAATTGTTTACATTATAGACAATATGTTCTTATTTGCTTATTGCTCTATTTTCTCGAACTTATAGCCCAGTCGTTTCATCTCTACTGCAGCACCAATAAGATATAAAGTATGGATGCTTCGGGTGAATGTGTGGAACGCCAAAGGCGACTGTGGGTCAATCTGCTCGTGGCGCAATTTGTCGAGCACTTGTTGAGCGCAAGCCTGAATGAGTTTCTCGCAATCAGCAAATTCCTCACCCTCAAGACCAAGCACCTCCTGACGAACCACCTCGTCCATATAGTCAAAACCACGCTTGTCGCGCAACGACTCATATATATTTGGCAGTTGCGAATAGAATTCCCAATCCTTGTCCCAATAGGCAGCAACGGCCATACCAAGGTACATCGCCCAACCGAGAGCAACAGTAGGGTAGTCGGCAATCTCGCGAACGGCATCCTGAACATAGGCAGGAGCCACTTCGTTCCATTTTTCGGTTATGTCTTCAGATTCGAGCAACTGACCCGAAAGTTCGCCCATTGAAGTGAGCATCTTCAGTAAGTGTTGCATCAAATCATACTCGTATTTGTCAAGAAATTCTATTTGTTCCATATCTTCAATAGTTCTTCGTAGTTCAAACCTTCGAAATTGTCAATCACATAGTTGCATTTGTCTTGAATCGCCTCACGAGGATTACCCGTTGCAAGACCGATGGTGAATATTCCAGCTGACATTCCCGCCTGAAGTCCGGTGAATGCATCCTCAAAGACAATGCACTCATCTAACTGAGCGTCAGCCGCTTGCGCACCTTTAAGGTAGCAATCTGGGTCAGGCTTAGAGGCACTAAAATCCTCTGCCGTCAGTATGCGGTCGAACATCTTGAGGAAGTCTGGTTCTTTCTTGGCGAGACTTTCCATCTTCAGTGTAGGCGAACTCGTAACAACAAAGCATTTCACCCCGTGATTCTTCAAATCTTTTACAAACTCCTCTGCACCCTCAACACAAGGATAATCCATCGTTTTCTCGAAGTTGGTGATTGCCTCAGTCACCTCCTCCCAAAGTTCCGGAGCAAAGAATCGCGAAAGGATATTCGTGAGCGTAGTACCTTTTATGTCATACGCGAAAGTAGGTACATCCGGGCGGTATTTCCTTCCCATAGCACCCCAAAACTCAGTATATTGGTCTTCAGTGGCAATCAAAGTGCCATCCAAATCAAATAAAGCGGCTTTAAGATTTCTCATTATTTGCATATTTTTATGCAAAGGTACGAGTAATTTTTGAGAAATTCTTGTTTTTTCCAATCTTTATTCGTACTTTTGTACATAGAACGAAAAACTAAAAATAATATTAAATGAAAAAGAATCTCGAAACAATTTGTATCCACGGTGGCTGGAAACCAACAAAGGGAGAGCCACAGCAGTTGCCAATCTATCAGAGTACAACCTTCAAATACGAAACCAGCGACCAGATGGCTCGTCTGTTTGATTTGAAGGACAACGGCTATTTCTATACACGATTGGCAAATCCAACCAACGATGCTGTTGCAAAGAAAATCAATGCCCTTGAGGGTGGAGTAGGTTGTGTGCTTACTTCTTCAGGTCAGGCAGCAAACTTCTATGCAGTTTTCAACATCTGTGAGGCAGGCGACCACTTCATCACAAGTTGCAACATCTATGGCGGTACATACAACCTCTTTGGTGTAACGATGAAGAAACTCGGTATTGAGTGTACTTACATTGACCCAGATTGGGATGACGAGAAGATTGAGGCTTGCTTCAAGGAAAACACAAAGTGTTTCTTCGGCGAGACAATCTCTAATCCTGGCGGTAATGTCTTTGATATTGAGCGCTTTGCAAAGATGGCCCACAAACATGGAGTTCCACTGATTGTTGACAATACTTTCGCTACTCCAATCAACTGCCGTCCATTCGAGTGGGGATGTGACATTGTGACACATTCTACTACAAAGTATATGGACGGACACGCAAGTCAGGTTGGTGGTGCTGTTGTTGATTCAGGCAATTTCGATTGGGAGAAATATGCAGAGAAGTTCCCTGGTCTTACAACTCCAGACGAGTCATATCATGGACTTACCTATACCAAGGCATTCGGCAAGGGTGCATATACAACAAAACTCGTGAGCCAGTTGATGCGCGACCTTGGTTCTATTCCTGCTCCACAGAACTCATTCCTCTTGAATCTTGGTCTTGAGACTCTTGCCCTCCGTATGCGTCAGCATTGTGCTAATGCTCAGGCAGTTGCAGAATGGTTGGAGAAGAATCCGAAGGTGGGTTGGGTGAACTATTGCGGTCTGCCTTCCGACAAGTACTATGCCCTTGGCCAGAAGTACTTGCCAAATGGTTCTTGTGGCGTTATTGCCTTTGGATTGAAGGGAACACGCGAGGACGCAATCCGTTTCATGGATAATCTCGAATTCATTTCGATTGTTACTCATGTGGCTGATGCTCGCACTTGTGTGCTTCATCCTGCTTCGCACACTCACCGTCAGATGTCGGAAGAGCAACTTCGCGAGGCTGGCGTAGCACCTGATTTGGTTCGCCTCTCAGTGGGAATCGAGAATGTTGAGGATATCATTGCTGACCTTGAACAGGCAATGAGTAAAATGTAAGTTGACTGAAATTGATGAAAACTCTTTCAAATGAAGTTCTCTCCATAGCCGTAAAAGAGCATGGAGCAGAGTTGGCAAGTATAAAGAAAGGTGAGCGCGAGTATCTGTGGCAGGCATATCCAGAATATTGGAAGCGCCACTCGCCAGTGCTTTTCCCAATTGTGGGAGCCCTCTGGAATGGTAACTACTATTCACATGGCGAGACTTACAATCTGGGACAGCATGGTTTTGCTCGTGATATGGATTTCCGTCTTGTAAGCGAAAGCGAGACAGAACTGTGGTACGAACTCGAATCATCTTCTGCAACAAAGCGATTCTATCCTTACGAATTCCGCCTTACCATTGGCTACAGACTTCACGACAATGTTGTTGATGTCATCTGGAAAGTGAAGAATACCGGTATGGAAAATATGAGTTTCCAGATTGGTGCTCATCCTGCATTCTACTGGCCTTTGCTTTCTGACGAGACTATTGCAGAGGGCGTTTCGGCAATGGATGCTCGTCTTGCTGAGGACAACAAGCGTGGATTCTTCCTCCTTGCACCAAAAGCTGACAAAGTGAAGTCTTCTGTAATAACAGAAAAAGGCTGTGTTGGTCCAGAGGCTGCTAAGGAAGTGGCACTTGAAGATGGTTATCTCGCTCTTGATACAGACTCGTTCAATCAGGATGCACTTATTCTGGAAGACGGTCAGGTTGAGGTAGTTACACTCTGCGATCAAGACAAGAATCCATATTTGACGCTGAAATTTGATGCTCCTCTCGTTGGTCTTTGGTCACCTCCAGGCAAGAATGCTCCATTCGTCTGCATTGAACCATGGTATGGTCGTACAGATGATGTTGGCTATAACGACTATTATGAGGATCGCAAATGGATGCAGCATCTTGGTTTGGGTCGTGAGTTTGTGTCAACTTACCAGATTGTAATTGAGTAAATGGCTATTGGCAGTAATTATCAGCAGCAAGCATGAAGCATTCGATAAAGGTTTATAGGCGATATTTCACATACCTGCAGAGGAGAGGGACTCAACCTGCAGTAAAGCAGAAAGCATTGATGGGAGAACACCAGTGCTTGAACTGCGGTATGACTTATGTGGGCAATTTCTGTCCTTGTTGTGGCCAGACAGCAAGTACCGCTCGTTTCACAATAAAGCAAACACTTAATCATCTGCTTTTCTTCTTTACGAAATTTGATGATAAGTTCAAGCATACCGTAGTAAGTCTCCTTTATCGCCCTGGATACATGATACGCGAATATATCACCGGTCATCGCGTGAACTATATGCGTCCTATCCAGATGCTTGTCTGCTTGGTGACTGTATATGCCATCCTTTCTTATTTTCTCTTGCCAGCTCATGAACCCGCAAAACTTTTGGGCGCTATTAATAATGCTACGGATGGTGGTCTTGCAACGGCTGTTGCCAACAATCCTTTCTTGAGCACATGCCACAAACTGATAGAGAAAGGAATGAACAATACTGTTGTGCGAACCCTTTCGTTTGTGGTAATGCTTACATTTGCCTCAAAGTTGGTATTCTGCAGAAATTCAATTGGTCGTCAATTCAATCTTGCAGAACACTTCTATGTGTTTGTTTTTGTGGCTTGCCTTAATAAGATTATCGACTTCATATTGCTCCCATTGGATGTGTTAGAGAAGAATTTGGAAGGTCATTCATTCCTTTATTTCCTTCTTTTGTGGTTTGTGATATGCCAACTGTATCAGGTTGGAAAACGCAAGGGATTCTATTATGCTTTTATGGTGGGATTTGTGGCTGTAGTTGAAATTTTCTTGTTGGTAGTCGTTCTTGTTATGATTCTCGCTATGACAGGAGTGATAAATATAATGGATTAAAACATATGTATTATATAGAAAATGAACCCCGTGAAGCTCGTGAGGCTCGCGAACTGATTCTCAGAGAGTATGGGGATATTGAATTTCAGGAGGAGGGACACATCTATACTCTCCACGGACAAGTGATTGAAACTACAATCTCGGGTCTTGGACATAGATTTGAGTCGCGTCCTTTTGATACAGAACTGCAGGCCACTCGTTATGCCGAAAGACACGGAGAAACGCCTGAATACTGGAAAGCAAAGTGGGCTGCAAACTCGCTTCGTGCTACAACTATTGGAACAAAGACTCACGAATATGGTGAATCGTTGGCTTATGTGCTGAACGGATTGCCAGAGGACATGATTCTTGAGAGTGCCCGTAGTCAGTATGATCCTGTGAAAAAGGATATCATTCCTTCACATAAGAAGGAAGAAGCGGCTGCATTTTTCCTTAAGAGACTACCGGAATCATATCATCTTGTGCTGAATGAGGCTCGTGTCTATTCAGGGAAGAACCCTGATCCAGCAAAGAACATAAAGGAATTGATTTGCGGAACCTTTGATATGCTATATTATGATGATGGTGCTGGCAATCCTGCAAAGGCAGGATTTGTACTTCTCGACTACAAGACAAACTCTTCATTGACGAATGATTTTAATCGAAAATATGGCACTTGTCTGCTTCATCCTTTTGATGATATCTACGAGGAGAACCTTGGAATTTATACCATCCAGCTCTCGGCTTATCAGATGTTGCTCGAGGATATTGGCATTAAACTGAAGAGTCGTATTCTCGTTTGGCTCAAGGATGATGGTACTTGTCAACTTGTTGCTGTGCCAGATGTGTCTGACCGACTGCGAAAGATATTGTAATACCCAATAACGAAGAGGGAAAAGCGATTTTATTATCTGTTTTTTCCTTTTTCTTTGTGTATTATTTGAAATTCTTTGAAGATAGTATTGCAATTTGAAAAATAATTGTTAACTTTGTGTTCAAGTATTGCACTTATGTGAGTTACGAGACAATAATGTAGTGATTATGGCAAGCTTAATAAAATCAATAAGAGAAGCATATCATCGCAGAAAGGCGCGCAAATGCCTTGAAAAGTGGAAGATGCATCATTCTCATGTAGGAGACCTATCTATCAGTCATAAGTTTGAGATGGCTGATATTTATGCAGACCTTTATTGGTATGCTCCAATAAATGGAGTGAAACGCGAGATAATGTATCAACGCCACACCTTCAAAGGAATGAAGGAACATATTGAACATGATGAGCGCGAGCTTTTACCAAAGCGAGTCGCTTCCTTCAAATAAAGAAAATGTTGCTAAGTAAAGACATTGGTTCTTCTTAGCAACATTTTTTGTTTTTCCCCATTTCGAATTGCCGCCAAATACTAAATAGTAATGACTGCCTACTTTAGGGCATAAAAAAACCGCCAGACTCTGAGAGTGAGGCGGTATCCTGTAAATTTAAGTTCGTGCTTAAATTACTCAGCAACAGTTGTATCAACAGCAGCAGTGTCAACAGCAGTTGTGTCAACAACAGTTGTGTCATTCTCCTCTGCAGGAGCAGCTGTCTTGTTACCACATGAAGCGAAAGAGATAGCTGCGATAGCAACGAACATCAAAACTAATTTCTTCATTTTTTTAAGCTTTTTAAATCAGTAAAACAATCAATTGTTATTTAAAACCGATGCAAAGGTAATACTTTTTTTTATACTGCGTTACTTTTTTTAGGTTTTTTTTTTGCCTTTTTGTGTAACTATTTTGCAAAGTGTTGAAAATCAGTGTATTACCAATGTTTAATTTGTGTTAACGAAATGGGGCATTGATAAAAATCAATCATTTTTCGTTCTTTTTGTGTCCCCACACATAATGCTTAAGGAGGAAATATCCTATGCCGAGAGCCACTAAAGCAACAATGGCAATCTTGATATACTCGCTATAATGCTCAATCTGATCCTTGAGTTGATCTGCAGGAACAAGTGTGTAGAGATACCATCCAAGGGCTGCAAGAATACAGTTCCAGACGCCAGCACCAATAGTGGTGTAGAGAATGAACTTCCAATAGTTCATTCGAGCCAAACCAGCAGGGATGGAAATAAGATGGCGAATTCCCGGAACAAGACGACCTGTGATAGTTGCCAGTTTTCCGTGGTTATCGAAATAAGCCTCTGATTTCTCCACTTTCTCCTGATTGAGAAGGCACAGATGGCCAATCTTGCTATTCGCGAACCTATATATAATAGGGCGACCGAGATAATAGCCGGCTGCATAGTTGATGCTTGCACCCATATCTGCTCCAATCGTTGCAAGGATGATGATGAGAAGGACATTCACATCGCCACTTGCTGCACGATAGGCGGCAGGAGTCACAACAAACTCCGAAGGAACAGGAATAACAGTGCTCTCGAGTAACATCAAGAACCAAGAGCACAAGTAGACCATTCCCTCGTGCATCTGCATTATCCAATCGAATATGCTATTCAACCAACCCATTACTTACCCTTGCTTTCCTTGAGTCCTACTGTAGAGTTGAATACAGGCTTCTCTGGTGTTGAATCAGGGTCAACATTGAAGTAGCCTGTACGCTGGAACTGCAGATATGTGAGTGCTGGGAGTTCTGCGGCAAACTTCTCAACAAATGCATTCTTGTTGATGTTCAATGAGTTAGGGTTGATGAAAGGACGCATAGCGTCAATTCCGCGAACACCATTCTCCTTCTCGTACTGCTTGATAGCATCACGAGGATTCTCGCAAGTCCAGAGACACTCGTAGTTGCGAACCTCAGCAGGAATACAATGGTCAACAGAAACCCAGTGGATTGTACCTTTCACCTTACGGTTTGCACCTTCTGTGCCTGCAAGAGAGTTAGAATCATAAGTACAGTAGATTTCCTCAACCTCACCAGTTTCCTCATTAGCCTTGAAACCAGTACAGTCAACGATATAAGCGCTCTTGAGACGAGTCTCCTTACCAGGATACATACGGAAGAACTTCTTGTCAGGCTCTGCCTTGAAGTCCTCACGCTCAATCCAAATCTCGCGAGAGAATTCGATTGTATGAGTGTTACCCTCCATAATGATGTTGCCTTCAGCATCCTTCAACTCTGGGTTGTTGACAACCTCAAGGTTTTCAACCTTCCCCTCAGGGTAGTTGGTGATAATCACCTTCACAGGATTGAGAACTGCAGACACACGAGTAGAACGCTCGTTGAGGTCGGCACGAGCAGCAGCCTCCATCAACTTGATGTCGTTCAAGGCATCAAATGTGGTGTAACCGATAGAATCAATGAAACGGAGGATTGACTCAGGAGAATATCCACGACGACGAATACCACAGATTGTAGGCATACGAGGGTCATCCCAGCCATTAACGACACCTTCCTTTGTGAGAATCAGGAGGTTACGCTTTGACATAAGAGTATAGTTCAGGTTGAGTTTGTTGAACTCGAACTGACGAGGGCGGTTGTCCTCAATATTCTCTGTCTCGCCCTTCCACTCCTTAATCCATGTTACGAACAAGTCGTAAAGATCGCGGTGAGGCACGAATTCAAGTGTACAGATAGAGTGTGTGACACCCTCAAGATAGTCGCTCTGTCCGTGTGTGAAGTCGTACATTGGGTAAGCGTTCCACTTATTGCCAGTACGCCAATGAGGCATATTCAATACGCGATACATGATAGGATCGCGGAAATGCATATTTGGCGAAGCCATATCGATCTTTGCACGAAGAATCATCTTGCCAGGTTCAACATTTCCCGAGTTCATCTGCTCGAACAAAGCAAGGCTTTCCTCAACAGGACGATCGCGGTAAGGCGAGTTTGTACCTGCCTGAGTTGGAGTACCTTTCTGTTCAGCAATCTGCTCAGAAGTCTGCTCGTCAACATAAGCGCGACCTTGTTTGATGCACCAAACGGCAAAGTCCCAGAGATCCTGGAAATAGTCAGAAGCATATACCAACTCTCCCCACTTGAAACCAAGCCACTCGATATCTCGCTTGATAGCCTCTACATATTCAGTATCCTCCTTTTGAGGGTTTGTGTCATCCATACGTAGATTGCAGACGCCACCGAACTTCTCGGCTACTCCAAAGTCCATTGCGATGGCCTTTGCATGACCGATATGCAGATAGCCGTTAGGCTCTGGTGGGAAACGGGTTTGCAGACGACCACCGTTCTTACCTTCAGCAAGATCGCTGGCAATAATCTGTTCAATGAAGTTGAGACTCTTCTTCTCTTCTACTACCTTTTCTTCTGTGTTTGCCATAATTTATAATTGACTTGTTATTTATTGCTTTTTATTCTTGTTTCTGCCCTTGCCTTTATAACCACTAAGCCCTCCTCTGTGTTGAGAGAGAAGGGTAGGGATGAGGCCACGGCTTATTGTATACCTCTTGCGTTAAGTGCCATACTGTACTTTCGAGCGTTGTTCTGATGCTCGGCATAAGTCTCGGCAAAGTTGTGAGTGCCCGAGAAGTCCTCTTTTGCACACATATAATAGTAATTGTGACGGACCAGATTCAGTACTGCGTCAATGCCTGCAACCGAAGGAATTCGGATAGGACCAGGAGGCAGACCGACATTCGTATATGTATTATAAGGTGAGTTGGTTGTAAGCCAGTCGCGATAAACTCGACGAGCCTCAAAGTCCTTACGTGCGAATTTTATTGTTGGGTCGGCCTGAAGAGGCATTCCAATCTGCAAGCGGTTGTAGTACATACCTGCAATCATCGGCTTTTCGCCATTGTTGGCAGTCTCTTCGTCGATAATCGAAGCAAGCGTGATAACCTGTACTGGCGTAAGTCCCAGCGACAGAGCCTTCTGCTTTCGGTCGCTTGTCCAGAAAGCATCCGACTCTTTGTTCATTCTTTCCATGAATTTCTCCAATGGAATATCCCAATAAACCTCGTAGGTATTAGGGATAAACATACTTATGACGGTCATTGTGTCATAGCCCATCTTCTGGCAGAAAGCCTCGTCCGAGAGCATTTTCTTCACCTCAGCACTATCCACCATTAGGTGTTTTGACAGTTCTGCCGAAAGGCGTTCGGTTGTTCTAACCGAAGGAATTGTCAGTTTCATTGGGTCCTGACGACCGTTCTTCAGTTTGCGGAAAACGGTGAAAGTCATCTCGCCCGGTTTGATTTCATAACGGCCAGTGCGAATGTTGTCAGCATAACTGCTGTGACGAACCATTGTGGAGAATCCCGCAAAACTGTAACTCTTTGCAATTGTGTCAACCTTTGTCAAGACAGAATCAATTGTGTCGTCCTTGTCAACATACACATATCGCGCCTCGTCTCCCTTGAGGAAAGAGGCAAAGCCATACAGATAGCCGAGCACAAGAATTACCACAGCGCCTAATCCAAGGAGGAAGCAATATGGTTTCTTTGTATATTTGAAAGTTGGAATCTTCATACCTGATGTTTCATTAATCAAGTGCAAAATTACTAAATTTATTAGTAAAGTAATCGTTATTGCCCGAAAAAATTGTAATTTTGCATGGAAAAAGAAACATAAAACAATTTTTGGTCAGTAATGAAACAGTATTCAACATATATCTTCGACCTTGACGGCACACTTCTCAACACCCTTGGCGACCTTGCCGCAAGTTGCAATTTTGCACTTCGCGAGATGAAAATGCCCGAAAGGACAACTGACGAAATTCGTCGGTTTGTGGGCAATGGTGTGAAGAAACTTATTGAGAGAGCAGTACCTAAAGGTACTCCAAGCGAAACTGTAGAGCAGGCACTTGCCATTTTCCGCCAGCATTACCTTGAACATGGCCTTGACACAACAAAACCTTATGAGGGTATAGACGAAATGCTTGCAGAACTGAAACGAAGAGGCAAGAATATTGCCGTTGTGAGCAATAAGTTCTATGATGCAACCCGCCAGTTGTGCCACCATTTCTTCCCCGATACTGTTGCTGTGGCAATAGGCGAGCGTGAGGGAATCAGCAAGAAACCCGCACCAGATACCGTCATTGCTGCACTTGAGGAATTAGGCGTTTCGGCCGAAGGTGCTGTGTATGTGGGTGATAGTGAGGTGGATGTGCAGACGGCACAAAACTGCGGAATTCCTTGTATCTCAGTACTTTGGGGATTTCGCGACAAGGATTTCCTGAGCGAAAATGGTGCCACCACATTTGTTCTTCGCCCAGAAGAGATTCTATAATCCTCCATTCTTTGGAAAGAAACTCTTAATCGCGATTTCTTGCTGTAAAGATTATTCAAACGGCTTGAAATTGCGGTTTTCTTTTTGTCGCTCAAAAACGCCTTTGTAACCATTTGATTTTCAAGCTGTTGCGAAATGGCTTAAATGAGCGTGTCATTCCACTGAAATGACGACCTCATTTAACTGAAATGACCACTTCATTTAACTGAAATGACCGGCTCATTTCACTTAAATGACAAAGCGAAAAAATTGTGTAAAGAAAATTCGGAAGAAAAATAAAAAGGGGTTGCCCGATGATGTGATGAAAACTCCGAGAAAGGAAGTTTGGAGCGTACTATTACTTTTGTAATCCACCGGTGGAGAAAACTCGACTTAGGTCCAAAGGACTTTATATGGCCCGCCATTGGTAAGAGATACAATCTCCGATTCAATCATAATTTTTTGATGAGTATCCCGATCGAACCGAACAACCCCCGAATTCTTTATTCTGACTGCAAAGTTACAGACATTTTTTCAATTTTCAAAATCTTTGTCGCCTATTCTTCGTTGAAAAAGCTTAGAGGCTTTTTTGTTAATTGAAGAAATTCCAACTCAGTCCAAATCTCAGCACAGAACCGTTTGTAGGGTAGTGAGGTGAGAGGAAGTAGTTTTTGTTGCCAGTTCCCGCATTTGCATGTGAGTACATTACGAAGAAACGAGTACCCTTAAGGTTGAAATTGGCATAGGCTGTGACGAATGGATAGTTGCCAATCATCACTTTTTCGTCATTCTTCTGAACTGCAAACTGGCCAATTCCAGGCACATATTCCGGTGCCTCGTACTTGGTGAAATATCTCACATCAGCACCTAACTCCGTATAAAGAACCTTTGCAATACGGAACTTGAGGTAGAGGTTTGTGTAGACATTCAGCGTTGGCACAGGAAGAACCGACTGTGAAGTTGACGCCTGATAAGTGGCAATTGTCTCCCAGTTAACAATGCCGAAAGTGAACTTCTGATTAACAGAAGCCGTCAGCACAGAAATAGGATCGCCACTCTGGTAAACTCCCACCTTATTATATAAGCGACCCTTTGACGAGTCTGAGGTGTAGCTTGTGCCAAGGTAGGTATAGTTTGTGAGAGCATCAACGGCCACACGCAAAGTCGTTCTTGTCTTCTGGTAAGAGAAGAGACCCTCAATGCGAGTGTGAGTCTGCTTTGTCAAGTCATCATCCCACCAGTAATGACGCGAATGGTACTTGCGTAAGTAGTGGTTTGGCGATTCGTTGTGAAAGAATCCCTTAGCGGCAAGAGTCACTGTGTCGCCAAAAAGAGGGAAGTTAAGGTCAACTGTTCCGTCAATCTTCACATTGCCAATATCTTCGCCCATAACCCAAGTCTCACCAATTACACTATAGTGGAGTGTCTTGCCTTGAGTGCGCGAAAGTTTTCCGCCAAGACTCAAGTTGTGGTTATTGTCCGACTGCAATACATTCGTTTCGTCAGGCAAAGCATAATGGCGGAAGTCGCTGGCAATGAATGCTTTAATTCCCGCAAAAGCCCATTTGTTGAAACCTTCGAGCAACGAAAGAGCAAAGGTGTTGCGAACACGCAGATATTTTGTCTGGTCAAAGATGTTGTCATCTGCTGCCACCTCTTCAGAGTAGAAATTATCAGCATAGTAATCTGTTGGAGATTCATAGGCCTGATATATTCTGTCGTGAATGTCCACCTGTGCTGTATGTATGAAACTCGTCACTGGCACAAACTCGTATTTCATCCAAGCCGTATCCTCAACAGCCACATCCTTTTGTTTTGCCAGACTGTCGGCTGTAGCCATATCTATTGTAGGCAGTTCGGCCAACTTCGTACTGTCGTTTCTTGCCTTGTCGTCTCCTGCGATAACAGCATTATCAGGGCGTCCGGCGAAAGTCTCCTTCTTGTGTTTCCAGTCGTCCTGTTCTTCCTCCTCTTCTTCTCCGTCCTCGCCTTTCTTACCTTTCTTCTTTTTGTTGTATTTGTTGTCCTCCTTTGATTGCATCGCAAATTTCTTTGCCTCAATCTCCTCTTCGGTCATTTTCACCTTACGCGAAAAACCGAGATTGTAGCGATGGGTGAGGAAAACATGCTGATGGCTATTGCGGTTCCAGTTCTGCTCGAACATTGTCGGAATCTCGCTCGACACATAATTATCGTCGAAAGTCTCAGGATGAGTAATATACAAATCGTTTGTTATACCGCCATTCTCCGTCACTTTCTGCTTGTTCGTGGAAACAAGAAGATGAGCCTGATACTGGTCGCCTATGTACGAACCATAGAGATTCAGGTTGAAAAGCGATGTACTCTGGCTGGTATAATAGCCTCGGCCATACAAGTAGTTGAGGGTGAAGCCAAATCCCAAGCGTTTATTCACATTCACTCCATACTTAGCCTGAAAATGGTCCTCACCGTTTGTGCGATTTCCGCAGGTGTTGTAGGTGAGATTCGCATAAGGCGAATAGGTATTCGTGAAGAAGAACTGCTCTGGTTTCACAACAAAGTAGTCGTAAGGTTCGGTGAACAGGAAGTCGGCATCATCGGTTTTTCGGTCGATGAAAATGCGGTTTATGCGTGGAGCTCCGAGGTTTCCTGTTGTGTTGTAATCAGAATAGAGGCCAGAAGTGTATATGGAATTCTGGAACATATGAGTGACTGTGTCAAGTGGCATTACTGTTCTGTCGCCAAATCGCTTGTCCACTGTCCACACATGAACACCCTTTGGAATCTGCTTGTTCTTGTTGCTTGTAGAGTCGCGTCTTGCCCCACTTTTCGAACTTCCGCTTTGACCGGAACTGTTGCCAAAGTCAGAGAGGGAGTTGCTTCCAGGGGACAACATACGACTTTGACCACTCGTATAAGTGGCCAAAAGCATAAGGAAAGAAAAAAGCAGAAGTGTTTTCTTCATTTTAATGGATTATTCTGAGCACACACTCGCACAGTTTGATGAATACTGCGGCAATGAGCAATGTTCCTCCAACCTCTCGGCTTTTATAGAAAAACAATGCCATTCCGACAATGCAGAGAAGGATGAAAATGATATTCAGGATGTTTCTCAACTTGAAGAATCGTCCTTTTTCTGCATAGCTAATCTTTTCCATAGAGCGATGTCTTGGCTGCTCCTGTATTTCGTTTTCGTTATCCGCCATAGTGGTTTTGCTTCGTTTTGATTTTGAAATTACAATCCCGGATTCGTTTGCCAACCTTATTTAATGCTTTCGCGGAATGAGTCCATCACTTCATTCATGCGGTCGACAGTCTTCTTGCGGAACTTGATATATCCTCTCTTCAGTTTTTTGCCGTCCTTCGACACACTATCCTTGTCCCTGATTATCTCCTCAGCCCTGTAGTATTCAGGCTTGCGCTCTAACTCGTAGTTGTAAACTAAACGCTCGAAAGTAATGTGGAGTTTGCCGTCAAAGCATTTGGCATTTACAACATAACTGAACAGAGTGCGGTCGAGCATCAGGAGTTTGTTGCTGAAGACAAGCCATTCGTTGCAAGTTGCAACAATGCTGTGCTCTTCCTTGTTGATGAGGGCAATCTTGCTCACCTCTGTCTGGTTCTCGTCTTTTGTCAGTTTTGCCAACTGAGAATAGGTCATATCGTAAATCTCTGCTGCTGATTTGCCAGGAACATCAAGGTCGAGAGTGAAGACGATTTTACCGTCAACCTCTGGTACAGCACCAGCAAGATAAGGTAGGTCAGCCTCTTTTGACTTTGCTTTCTTTTCAGCCTTTTCCTTCTTTGCCTTTGCTTTTGCCTCAGCTTTCTTTTGGTCAGCATTATCCTTTGACATCTCGGCTAATTGCTCCTGTGGAATTTCCCAGTTGCTTTGAGCCATTGCCATAAGTGGCATGAGCATCAGGATAGAGATGAATATCTTTTTCATTGTCCTTTTGAATCGTTAAATTTATAATCTGGCGACAAAATTACTAAATAATCTGCTTATACTTTCATAAAAAGCATTCTTTAACTTTTCATTTTATGAAATTGTCTCCAGAATTTCCTGCAATCGTGCAATTTCGTCGCGATATTGAGCCGCCTGGAGGAAGTCGAGGTTTGTTGCAGCTTCCTTCATCAATGTTGTGTTATAGGCAATACACTTCTCAATCTGAGGCTTTGTCATGTGCTGAATGATTGGATCAGCAGCAAAGACAGCCTCTTGAGGTTGTGGAATATATGCCGTTGGGGCAGTCTTGATGTCCTTTTCAGGCATATTGCCCGACAGACTTCCCTTGATATCCTTAATAATCTGTGTAGGCGTGATGCCGTTCTCCTCATTGTAGTGCATCTGGATGGCACGACGGCGGTTTGTCTCGTCAATGGTCCGCTGCATACTGCGGGTTATTCTGTCAGCATACATTATTACTTTTCCGTTGACATTTCGTGCCGCACGACCTACAGTCTGTGTCATACTCGTCTCACTTCTAAGGAATCCTTCCTTGTCGGCATCAAGGATTGCAACAAGCGAAACCTCTGGCAAATCAAGACCTTCGCGCAACAGATTGACACCCACAAGAACATCATAAACGCCCAAGCGGAGATCGTTCATAATCTTCACACGGTCGAGAGTTGCCACATCACTATGGATATAGTTTGCTTTGATGTCGTGATTGAGCAGATATTCAGCCATCTCCTCTGCCTGACGCTTTGTGAGGGCTGTAACCAAAACGCGTTCTCTGTCTTCAATTCTCAACTGTATTTCCTCCATCAAATCGTCAATCTGATTCTCAGAAGGGCGTACTTCAATCTCAGGATCGAGCAGTCCTGTCGGACGGATAACTTGCTCAACGACAATACCTTCCGCCTCGCCCAACTCGTATTCGGCAGGTGTGGCAGATACATAAATGACCTGATTTGTCATCTCGTGAAACTCCTCGAATTTCAACGGGCGATTATCAAATGCTGCCGGAAGGCGGAAACCATATTCAACGAGGTTTTGTTTGCGGGCTCTGTCTCCTCCGTACATTGCTCCAATCTGAGGCACGGAAACATGACTCTCATCAACAACAAGAAGGAAATTCTTTGGGAAAAAGTCCAACAAAGTGTAAGGCTTTTCTCCCGCCTCGCGGCCATCAAAGTATCGCGAGTAGTTCTCTATGCCTGAGCAATGGCCTATTTCGCGAATCATATCAATGTCGTATTCAACTCTCTCCTTGATGCGCTCCTTCTTTACCTCATCGCCCAGCTCCTCAAAGAAACTGATTTGCTTCACCAAGTCGTCCTGTATCTTTCTGATTCCCAGTTCTTGCTGCTCTTTTGTTGTAATGAAAAGATTAGCTGGGTAGAGTTGGAAATTGTCGTATTTCTGCAGGCGGTGGAATGTTATTGGGTCAACTTCTTCTATGGAATCAATCTCATCATCCCACCAAGTGATACGCATTACATTCTCGCTGTAAGCAGGGAAAATGTCTAATGTCTCACCTTTAACGCGGAAATTGCCTCGTTCCAATGAAATATCATTACGAATATAAAGAGCGTCAACAAGTTGGCGGAGGAAATCATTCCGGTCGATTTTCTGTCCAACTTTGATGTTGATGATATTACTCTGCAAAGAAGCCGGACCTCCCATACCATATATACATGATACAGAAGAAACCACGATTACATCCTTTCTGCCAGAAAGCAATGAACTGACAGCCTTCAGACGAAGACGGTCAATGTCGTCGTTGATTGCTAAATCCTTTTCTATATATGTATCGCTTGAAGGCAGATAGGCCTCTGGCTGATAGTAATCATAGTATGAGACATAATATTCCACAGCATTCTCTGGGAAAAATGCCTTCATCTCCTCGTAGAGCTGAGCCGCCAAAGTCTTGTTATGACTGAGAATTAGGGTAGGGCGGTTGGTGTTTGCAATTACATTTGCAATAGTGAAAGTCTTGCCCGAACCGGTTACGCCAAGTAGAACTTGTGCTTCATCGCCTCGGTTTAATCCCTCTGTCAACTGCAGTATTGCCTGTGGCTGATCGCCAGTCGGTTTGAATTTCGATGTTAATTTGAAGTCCATTCTGCAAAAGTAAGAAAAATAATCCAAAATTGGACAACGATAAATTGATTTATTTCTAAATTCAGTGTAAAAGTGTTATAATCGCTCACTTATTTGATAAAATAAGTTTAAAGGACTTTGTTATTTGAAGGAAAAATTGTAATTTTGCATCTCAAATGTTCAAACTCGATATGAATAAGACTATATTTTCACTTTTTGCTATCATACTTCTATGCTCAAGTTGTGCTCACGAGTTCAACCAAGTGTATAAGTCAACCGACTCGCAGTATCGCTATGAATATGCGAAAGAATGCTTTGCGAACGGTAAATATACACGAGCAACCACCCTTCTTGAGGAACTTGTTTCTTATCAGAAAGGTACGGACAATGCAGAGGAGTGCCTCTACATGCTCGCAATGGCACAATATTGCAATCAGGATTATGAGAGTGCAGCTTTGACTTTCCGTAAGTATTTCACTACATACCCAAAGGGCAAGTTTGCAGAATTGGCAGATTTCTATATTGGACAGAGTCTTTACATGAGTACTCCAGAGCCTCGTCTGGATCAAACTGAGACCATTCAGGCTATCAATGCTTTCCAGAACTATCTTGATGCATATCCTGATGCAAAGATGAAATCTGAGACTCAGGATCGTCTCTACGAATTGCAGGATAAACTCGTTCGCAAGGAACTTCATTCTGCTCAGTTGTATTATGATCTTGGTACTTATTTCGGTAACTGCACAAGTGGTGGAAATAACTACGAGGCTTGCATCATCACAGCTCAGAATGCCCTTAAGGACTATCCTTACACAGAGCATCGCGAGGCTTTCTCTCTTCTTGTAATGAAGAGTAAGTATGAACTCGCAACAATGAGTGTTGAGGCAAAGAAGATGGAGCGTTATCAGGACGCAGAGGATGAATGCTACGGTTTCATCAATGAGTATCCTGACTCAAAGTATGTTGCTGCGGCTGAGAGATACATCAAAAAATGCAAGGTCGTCACAGCAAATGCTCCTGAAGAGGATTAATTTTAATTAGGAATAACAGAAATTTTTAGATAAATATGGATTACAAGAAATCAAAAGCACCAACAAACACAGTAACTCGCAACATCATGGATCTCTGTGATGAAACAGGAAACATTTACGAGAGTGTTGCAATTATCGGCAAGCGCGCCAATCAGATTTCATCTGAAATCAAGCAGGATCTGAGCAAGAAACTCTCAGAGTTCGCTTCTTACAATGATTCTCTTGAAGAGGTTTTCGAGAACCGTGAGCAGATTGAAATTTCTCGCTATTACGAGAAACTTCCAAAACCAACCCTTCTTGCTACAGAGGAGTTTGTTGAGGGAAATGTTTACTACCGCGATCCTTCTAAGGAGCAGGAGGAATTCTAATGATTCAAAGAATTCAGACAGTATATCTGGCACTGGCAGTAATTCTGCTGGTGCTTTGTTGTTGTATGCCTCTTGCCAATTTCGAACCTGTTGGAATGGGCCTTTCTTCAACAATGTACAGCCTTGTCTATCTTAGTGCCGACGGAGCAATTCAAAGTTATCTCCCTTCTGTGTTGTTCGTAATTGTTGTATTCACAGAACTTGTGACAATCACAGCAATTATGGGATATAACAACCGCCGTCGCCAGATGAAGACTTGCTCTGTTGCAATGATCCTTAATCTGCTTTGGATAATAGGCTATGTAGGTATCACATATCTGCTGAAGGGTGAGGATACTCTCCGCCCTTGCTTTGCCACTTGTCTGCCTTTGCTCGCCTTGATTCTTACTTGGCTTGCTCGTAAGGCTATCAAGAAAGATGATGATCTGGTACGCTCGGCTGACAGAATCCGATAATCGACTTTACACCTTATTAATATATATAGGAAAAGGCTGCAACTTCAAGTTGCGGTCTTTTTTGTTGTATTATAGTCTCTTGAAATTTTAATAATTGAGTGTGTTTATGGAATTTAAATTAAAAATACGCAACTAAAAACGAAAAAACACGTTAATGCAATTAAAATTAACTGAAATAATTAACTAATTATTGTGGTTATATGGCAAAAACATTGTAACTTTGCCACCATGAAGAAGAAAACTATTTGGACAATCGCCATAATAATGGGCATTTCCTTCTTGGGTTTGCTCTATTTGCAGCTCAACTACATGCGCTCAATGGCACAGATGAAACGCGAGCAATTCGACGAGTCTGTGAACCGAGCATTGTATAGAGCTTCAAGAAATCTTGAGCTCAACGAGACTCTTCGCTACCTTGAAAAGGATGTGAACGAGACAGAGCGCAAGGCCTTCCGACAGGATTCGGTAGGAACACTCAGCGGTCATCCGGATGGATCTCTTCAGCAGTCGCATCAGTTTTCTGTTGTAGGAAATGACGGCACAATCTACTCTTCGTTCGAGTTGAAGACCATCACAACAAAACCCGCAACAATGCCAAAGGGCATAATCCTGAACAACGACAAGAATGCGATCAGTGAAGCGACACGATCAATGCAGGAGATTATGCACAACCGATATGTCTATCAGAAAGGTCTGCTCGACGAGGTTGTCTACAACATTCTCTATACAGCATCGGACAAACCGCTCAAGGAGAGAATCAATTTCAAACTCCTCGATCAGGACCTTAAGGCAGAGTTGATGAACAACGGAATCAATATTCCTTATCATTTTGTTGTCTGCACTCACGATGGACGAGAGGTTTACCGCTGTCCTGACTACACAGATGAGGGAAATGATGTACTCTACAATCAGACGCTCTTCCACAACGACCCTCCTGCAAAGATGGGTATTGTGAAGATCCACTTCCCTGATGTGAACAGATACATCTACAGTTCAATCAAGTTCATGATTCCGTCTCTCATCTTCACATTGGTTCTTCTGCTCACATTCATCTTCACGATTTATGTGGTATTCCGCCAGAAGAAACTCTCGGAGATAAAGAACGACTTCATCAACAACATGACCCACGAGTTGAAGACGCCAATCAGCAGTATTTCGCTGGCAGCTCAGATGCTCAACGACCAGTCGGTTTCAAAGAGTCCTACAATGATGGCACATCTTGGTGGAGTAATCGACAGCGAGTCAAAACGCTTGAGATTCCTGGTTGAAAAGGTTCTCCAAATGTCAATGTTCGACCGTCAGAAGGTCATATACAACAAGAAACAGCATGACATGAACGAGATTGTGGAGAAGGTGGCAAAAACTTTCCAACTCCGAGTTAACAACACAGGTGGTAAGATTGATATCGACATTGAGGCAATTGAGTCTTCGGTTTATGTTGACGAGATGCATTTCCAGAATGCCATTTCAAACCTCTTCGACAATGCTGTGAAATACGGCAAGCCAGATCAACCGCTCAATCTCTTCATCAAAACTTGGAATCCTGACGAGGAGAGCATAGCAATAATGATTCAGGACAACGGACTTGGCATAAAGAAAGAGAACCTGAAGAAGATTTTCGACAAGTTCTACCGAGTGCATACTGGTAATGTCCACAATGTCAAGGGATTCGGATTAGGTCTTGCTTATGTAAAGCAGATCACTGATATCCACGACGGAGAAATCAAGGTTGAGAGTGAATATGGCAAGGGTACAACCTTCACCATCAAACTCCCTGTAATAGTAGAATAGAATATAAGGTAATAAGAAAAATAAAGTATTAACAAACAAATAAAACAGAAATTATTATGGAAGAATCATTGAAAATCCTTCTTTGCGAAGATGATGAGAACCTCGGTATGTTGCTTCGTGAGTATTTACAGGCAAAAGGTTTTGCAGCAACACTCTGCCCTGACGGTGAAGTTGGTTACAGAGAGTTCATGAAGAGTAAGTACGACATCTGCGTTCTTGATGTGATGATGCCTAAAAAGGACGGATTCACACTGGCTCAGGAGATTCGCCAGTCAAACGCTGACATTCCAATTATCTTCCTTACTGCAAAGACTCTGAAGGAGGATATCCTCGAAGGTTTCAAGATTGGTGCAGACGACTATATCACAAAGCCATTCTCAATGGAAGAGCTTGTACTTCGTATTGAGGCAATTCTTCGTCGCGTTCACGGCAAGAAGACTAAGGAGAGCACTCTCTACCACATTGGCCAGTTCGTGTTCGACACTCAGAAGCAGCTCCTTTCTATCGGCGAGAAGCAGACAAAGCTCACAACAAAGGAGAACGATCTTCTCTCTCTCCTCTGCTCTCACGCAAACGAGATTCTGCAGCGTGACTTCGCTTTGAAGACTATCTGGATTGACGATAACTACTTCAACGCTCGCTCTATGGATGTTTATATCACAAAGCTCCGTAAGCACTTGAAGGATGATCCACAGATTGAGATTATCAACATCCACGGTAAAGGCTACAAGCTCATTACTCCAGAAGAGGATTAATGCATAAATAAGAACAACATAACTTTTGAATAACAGGAGGCGACCTTGTGAAAGGTTGCCTCTTTTTTTTGCTTCCTATCTCCTTTTTTTAGCCTATGTTCTCCCTTTCCTCCCTTCTTTTATTTATTTGTCTATAGTTTCCCTTGTCTCAAAGGCCGTACATGGCCTTTGCCCCTTTCCCTTTTCTTTGTCTTTCTCCTCAATTCTTTTGTTTCTTGCTTTCTTCCTTTCTGTAGTCTCAAAGGCCGGACATGGCCTTTTCCCCTTTCTTTTTTTTCCTCATTTTGCCCATCTTTTTTATTTGTCCTTCTTGCAACAAACTCTCCTCTTAATCCCGCCTTTTGCATCATTTATGCGCCTTTATTGCCCTTTTTCTCAAAGGCCTCTTCTTTCTTTTGCAATAGCTGTTTTCTTCCTTCTCCTGTTCTCCATTCTCATTCCATTGAAATGACCTCCTCATTTCAGTGGAATAACCACTTCATTTCAGTTGAATGACTTCCTCATTTCATTGAAATGACAAGCTCATTCCATAGGAATTATTTTCGCTCTCTTTCATCCTCTTATAAACGCAAATACGCCACAAGCAAAAAGCCTGTGGCGTATCCTTGATTGATGTTGTATGTTTTGTTTATTCTGTTTATTTGTTTGTCAGATCAACTGCGAAGTAGCCCTTCTTTCCTGTTGGCCAGATACCCTTGATGTAGAGTGTTTCGTCCTTGCTTGAAGAAGCATTCTCAACTGCCTTCTGGAGGTCTTCGATTGAATTGATCTTAGCGTCATTTACATCGCAGATGATGAAGCCCTTTGAGATTCCTGCCTCTTTGAGAGTACCGTTGTTTACCTTGATTACCTCAACACCGTTAGAAATTCCGAGGTTCTGCTTCTGTGACTCTGTGATTGGACGGAACTGACCACCGAGAATATCCATGTCGCGTGTCTTTACTACATTTGTGTTGCCCTGAGCATTCTTCAATGTGATAGTCTTTGTCACGCTCTTCTTGTTGTGAATCCAAGTGATTGTGATCTTGTCGCCTGGGCGCTTGCTGTAGAGTATCTCCTGGAGTTCGCTCATCTTTGTCACCTTCTTGCCGTCAATGCTTGTGATGACATCGCCTTCCTGAATACCTGATTCAGCTGCCGAACCGCCTTCCTCTACCTTTGCTACATAAATACCGTCGTTCACGCCAAGGTCTACTTCCTTGTCCTGTGCCTTCTGCATATCGATATAGTCGTGTGCATTGTTTCCTGCAATACCAAGCATAGCACGCTGAACTGTACCGTAGGTCTTCAAGTCGTCAACAACCTTGTTCATGATTGTTGTTGGGATTGCAAAACCATAACCGCTGTACGAACCTGTCTGTGAGTAGAGCATTGCGTTAATTCCGATAAGCTCACCCTGTGTGTTTACGAGTGCACCGCCTGAGTTTCCTGCGTTGATGGCAGCATCTGTCTGGATGAATGACTCAACACCATTTGCACCAAGTGAACGTGCCTTTGCTGAAACGATACCAGCTGTTACTGTAGAATTGAGGTTGAATGGATTGCCTACTGCCAATACCCACTCGCCAACCTTCAACTTGTCTGAATCGCCAATTGGAAGGGTAGGGAGGTTCTTGCCGTCTACCTTGATGAGTGCAAGGTCAGTGGTCTTGTCTGTACCAATGATGCGTGCGCTGAACTCGCGGTTGTCGTTCAATGTGACTGTCAACTCGTCTGCACCTTCTACAACATGGTTGTTTGTTACGATATAACCATCTGCACTAATGATGACACCTGAACCGCTTGCTTCCTTCTTTGGAGTCTGTACCTGGCGCTTCTGTGTACCGCCTTGTCCGCCTCTGCCAAAGAAATCGCCAAATCCGAAGAAATCGCTGAATGGATCACTCTGAACATCTACGGTCTGAACCTTTGAGTTCTGTACATACTTTATGTGAACTACAGCAGGAAGGGCCTTCTCGGCTGCATATGTCAAATCAACTGGCTGACCAGCAATTGCTGCTGGCGATGAAGCTGCCTTTACTTTCATCAGCGCTCCTGCTGAAAATGATACTGCCAAAATACACATGGCTGCAAATAAGTAATTCTTGTACTTTTTCATTTCCTTGTTTGTTTTATAAAAGTTTTCTTTATTTGTTATCTTGAATATCTTGTTGTTATTTTGTCAATTTCATTGGAACTGCTAATTTCTCGCGGCTCCCTTTGTCATTTCATGGTGCAAAGATAGGCGCAATTTTTGTTAAAGTGTCAATTTGTCTGTTTTCTTTATTCCATTTTAACAATTCCTTTTCTCTGCTTAACTGCTCTTAAATGCTCAGGGCCTCCTTTTTACATTCGTTTATAATGACAGCCGAAAAATCTGTTCTGCCAAAACTGCAGATATTGTCAGTTCAGCAAAGAGTTCTTTCGTGCATCTCTTTTGCATTCGTCTCATTTTATCCCAATTTTGTTGGAATTCCGTCTCCAATACGCAGGAATTTTGTCTCCATTGTGTTCCCGTTTTGTCCCCACGGTTAAAAACAGTTGTCCCCGCATTGAAAAACAGTTGTCCCCGCGCCGTGGGGACAACTGTTTTTCAGCGTGGGGACATTTGTTCCGCGCCCCGGGGACAAATGTCCTCAACCCGAAGGACTCCCTGCGGACGGTTTTTTCCTTTTCTTTCCCTTGTTCCTTTGTTCCTGTTCTGTACAGTGAGGCATTGCCTCGCTGTTTTTTCTTCATCTTTCCTCTTTTTTGTTCCTTCCTTTTATTTGTCGCTCTCTCGCGCGTGCGCGTATATTATAATTAGGTTCGTATAGGGTAGGGTGCATAATAATGTCCGTAGGGGTAGGGT
>DCIM01000087.1 GCA_002316005.1 Prevotellaceae bacterium UBA1726
TTGATGAAACCGCCCGAATTATTCTCACGCGACATCCAGAGTAGGTTGCCGTCATTATCGGCAACAAGTTTATGAGCCGCCATTGCCTGACGATATACGCCCGAGAGAATCTCTGCATATTTGTAACCGCCAGACTTGAATCCATCGTTGTAGATTCGGGTGTCAAGGTCGCGACAACGCTGCATGAGGTCTTCGTAGTTCTGATAGAACTGCTTCATGCGCGAAGTGAAAGATGTACGGTTGTTCACTGATGTCCAATAGGCCTTTAGTTCTGAACCAAGGAAGTTGATACTCTTCAAATCATCGTAGGCAATCATCACATACGAACTTGCGGCATCAGCACCGACAGTGCCCATCTTGTGGACATAAGCCATTGCAGGATAAGTGCCTCCCGCTTGTTGCATTGATGATGTATGAGGTAATGCCTCACCGCTGCTTTGGAATGCTGACACAACATCCTGCTGCTTGCCAACAGTGATTGTCTGGTTGTCGTTGATTGCAGAATAGAGATAGACATATCCCCAGTTTATCTGTCCATCACCTGTGAAGTGAAGCACATTCTGCGTTGTTGTGCCACCCTTGGCATAAACATAATCGCCACTCTTTGAACGAGTAGTGGTGGTTGCCTGACCAGACGAGGAAGTACCGAGTTGGGCAGAAGTGGCAACATAAACCTCAACGCTATGCTCCTGACCGTCGTTGCTCTTCACTTGATAAGAGATGAAACTTGCAGGGAACGACTGTGTCTCAAGGTCGTCGATGAGTTGTGGCGAAGTGAAAACCAAGTCGAGGTTGACTGGTCCACAGGTGAAATTATAATAGGTGTTTGTGGCAAGCACCTGAACAGAGTTCTGCACTGCTGTCTGCATTGTGTTCTGGTAGATACCGAAATCTACATACGCTCCACCAACAGTGTTGTGGCAATGTGCAGCGAAGAGGTTCTCGCCTTTCTTCAGTTTCGAAGCAGGGATGCTGATTGTCACTCCATCTGTGTTCCATTCGTTGCCGTGCTGAGCAATGAGTTCGCCATTGAGATAGAGTTCAAACACATCATCGTGCTTATAGATGACATAGTATTCGCCATTGGCATCAACATCATCAAGGGTGAAGGAACGGCGGATATAAACATCTACATCAGCACCTGACCATGGTGTTCCGATATTGCCATAAGCACCATCACCACCACCGAAAGCACCTTTGCCACTCTTCCACGAAGAAGCATCATAGCCGGCAGCATACCAGTTGCCGTCAGGAGTTGTCATCACATATTGTGCATCCCAGTTCTCCTCTGTTGCCATTGGCACAACAGTGGTGAGACTCTCGCCCATGAAACGATAGCAGTTGCCATCAACACGAATAATACCTGTTATTGGCTTTGGAGCATTAGTGAAATAAGTCGTTGCTCCATCATATAGATGGTCGTAAGGACTCCAGATACAGAAATAAGGGTCGTTTGCAATGAGTGGCACAGAAGGCAAACGCAGTGCCGAGGAATTCTCAGGCGCAAAGAAGCTGCTTGTCTGTGCAAACGAAATAGCTGACAGGAATGTCAGGACGATTGTTAGTAATGGTTTCATTGTTTTTTGGTTTATCTAGTTTTCTTTTCATCCTTTTAAGGGGAGGGGCCGGGGGTGAGGCTTATTATTTTCTACCGAAATCAGCAGGAATCTCGCCCCACTCGTCGGTAGGCCATTTGATGATTGGATTGGCGTAGGTGTTGGTCTTGAGCCAGTTCTCTGCGCGCTCAATCATCTGGTAGAGTTCCTCCGTCTTGGCGTTTCGCTCAAGTTTTGTCTTGCATTTCTTCCCCCTCACCCATAGTTGGGCATTGCGGCTGTCGCTGTAGATTGGCATTGTGTCAAGACCTTTCTGCTTGAGGAGTGCCAAACCATGAACAATGGCGAGAAACTCACCTATATTGTTTGTGCCGAAGACAGGACCGTAATGGAATATCTCCTTTCCTGTACGGAGATATACTCCGCGATATTCCATTGCCCCGGGATTACCGCTGCAAGCAGCATCCACAGCAATAGAATCGTTGATGGCTGGTGCAGGAGTAGCCCCCTCTGAATCTCCCCCTGAAGGGTGAGACTTTTTACCTTCTGAATCAGAAGAAGATGGTGGATTGGCCTGTATATATGCGTCAAAACCCATGCTGAAAGCTTCTTCAGCCTCAGCTTGGGTCTTGAATGATTTATATTTTGCGCCTACCTGACCAATGACCTTTGGCTGACATTCCTCCCAAGAGGTGAAAATGCCAGTCTCCGCTCCTTGCCAGACAACATAAAACTTCTGCTTCATATTGGCCTAACCAAGCCTTCCCAAAGGGAAGGATGTTATATACTTAAATAAATTCGTTTTACAATACTATTAAACATCCCTCCCTTTGGGAGGGCTTGGGTGGGCTTCTTACATTCTCTCTGGCACCTCAATACCGAGAAGAGCCATACCGTTCTTGATGGTCTTTGCTACATTCTGTGCAAGGACAAGACGGAAAATCTTCTCTTCCTCAGTGTCTGCACCGAGGATTGAGTAGTCGTGATAGAACTGATTGAATGCCTTTGTCAACTCATAGCAATAGTTGGCAATGCCCGAAGGAGAATAGTCCTTACCTGCCTGCTCTACTGCTGCACCATACTCACTTGTCTTCTGAATGAGTTCCACTTCCTTGTCGGCTGGTTTGTATGCGCCATCGAGGGCTGCAGGAATAACAATGCCCTGAGCCTCAGCCTTACGGAGAATAGAACGGATACGAGCGTATGTGTACTGAATGAAAGGACCAGTGTTTCCGTTGAAGTCGATTGACTCCTCTGGGTTGAAGAGCATATTCTTGCGAGCATCAACCTTCAGGATGAAGTACTTCAAAGCACCAAGACCTACAACACGAGCAATCTCGTTCTTCTCCTCGTCGGTCATATCGTTGAACTTACCGAGTTCGTCGCTTGTCTTGCGAGCATCGCTTATCATTGCAGTCATCAAGTCGTCAGCATCAACAACAGTTCCCTCGCGCGACTTCATCTTACCGTTTGGCAGTTCCACCATACCGTAAGAGAAGTGTGTCAAGTCCTTACCCCACTTGAAACCGAGTTTGTCGAGAAGGATTGAAAGCACCTGGAAGTGATAGTTCTGCTCATTGCCGACAACATAAATCATCTTGTCGATTGGGAAATCCTGGAAACGGAGTTTCGCAGTACCGATATCCTGTGTCATATAAACAGATGTACCGTCAGAACGGAGAAGCAACTTCTCGTCAAGACCTTCTGCATTTAGGTTTGCCCATACAGAGTTGTCCTCACGGCGATAGAAGAAGCCTTTAGCAAGACCTTCCTCAACTTTCTCCTTACCCTCAAGGTAAGTCTCTGATTCGTAGTAAATCTTGTCGAACGAAACACCCATCATCTTGTATGTCTCGTCGAAACCAGCATATACCCACTCGTTCATCTTCTTCCAAAGACCACGAACCTCAGGGTCGTTCTGCTCCCACTTTACGAGCATATCGTGTGCCTCCTTGATGAGTGGCGATTCCTGCTTTGCTGTCTCTTCGTCCATGCCCTGAGCCACGAGTTCCTTAATCTCCTCGCGATAGTGCTTATCGAATGCTACATAGTAATCGCCAATGAGGTGGTCGCCCTTCTTGCCTGATGTCTCAGGAGTCTCGCCATTGCCCCACTTCTGCCAAGCGAGCATTGACTTACAGATATGAATACCACGGTCGTTTACGATGTTTGTCTTTACCACCTTATTGCCGTTTGCCTCCATAATCTGCGCCAAAGACCAACCGAGAAGGTTGTTACGAACATGGCCCAAGTGGAGTGGCTTGTTTGTGTTAGGCGAAGAGTACTCAATCATCACGAGTGGACTCTCGTCGGTTGCCTTCTTCTCACCATAGTGAGCATCAGCATTTATGTCGTTGAGCAATCCAACCCATGCCTCAGGGGCAATGACAAGGTTGAGGAATCCCTTCACTACATTATATGCGCTGATGGCAGGACAGTTCTTTACGAGATACTCACCAATGTCTGTACCTGTATCCTCAGGCTTCTTGCGCGAAGTCTTCAGGAGTGGGAATGTGACAAGAGTAAGATTGCCCTCAAAGTCAGGGCGTGTCTTTTGCAACTGAATCATCTGGGCAGGCACTTCCTGTCCGTAGAGTTCTTTCACTGCAGCGAGAGCGCTGCTCTGTATCTGTTCTTCAATTTTCATCTTTTAAAATATAATAATGTTCGCGCATATACGCATATTAGAATGCAAAATTACTATAAAAAATGCAGACTGACAAATTGCTGACATTTATTTAAGTAAATATAAGGTTTTTCTTTCTACTTACAGAGAATTTTGCGGCCTTTATTGACGAGAATGCCTCGACCAACACTATTGTCAGAAATTGCTTTTCCTATGATATCGTATGACATTTCTGATATATGTTTTGTTGTAACGGATTTAATATCTGTAGGTTCAAGGCCCCCATCGTCGAGCGAGTATTTATCCTCCGTTATTTGTTCCATCGTAAGGCGTTGGTAATAAAGGTCGTATGTTTCAATATTGCCATTATATTGCACATTCTCTTCCCAATAAAAACCTAATACGCCATCATCCTGAAGTACCATTGTGCTGTAGGCGGAAGTTGTAGTGCTAACTGGATAGCTGCCTTCCCAATCCTGGGCGAAGTTTGTTGGTGAAGAGTAATCATCGGCTGTGAGTCCCTTATAGTAAATGCCCACATTTGCTCTGTTTGGCCCAAAAGGAATGCTTTGCAATGCTATATGCATCTTCAAGCCATCACTTTTCCTTATTACAGGCAGGACATAAATCTCTCCATTAGTATTGTTGCTTAGAGCAGAAACACCATTTTGTTTCTGTGTTGATGTTGCTGCCACCAACCAACTGCCTTCAGCTTTTTCTACATCAGTATACTGGAAAATATTGAAATAGCGACCGCGGAGTTGGACTGCACTACTCATTCTGCTCGAAATAAGTACATTTCCATCAGGCAATTCCTCAATTTTTGGTTCATCTCCATTTTTCACCACATAGCTGTTGATGTCGCCTAAAGCATGCCAGCTCTTGCCAAAATCATCGGTATAGGCAACACGATTTCCATTGTTGCGGCAACAAAAAGGAACATACACGCGATAGTTGCTGCCCACCTTGATATATTTGCTTTGAGTAAGTTTTCCACTTCCAACAAACATTCCCTTGATTGCCCCAAGACTACTGTCGTCAAATAGAGAATAGAATATCTCTGTTGCGTTCTCTCCACTCCATGTGTGACCACCATCTTCACTGAAAAACAATCCCACAGAAATAGGATTCTCGCGTGTTGAAGCACTATAGCGAATCTCTCCACTTGCAGCCAGCATCATCAGTTGGCCTGTTTCTCTGTCGCAAACTACTGCAGCATCACCATGAGCGCAATCAAAACCATCACCTATTTCACCACCAGGGATAATCACTTCTTCATCGCTCCAAGTCAGTCCATTGTCGTAGCTGAAACGCCCGTGAATATCAATAGGACCAGAGCCGATGTCGCCTATTCCACGACGATGATCGGCAATTGCAAGAAGACTACCGTCAAGGTTTTTCACTATTGCAGGTATACGATACGGAATCTCTGCGTCAAACGACTCAAAGAGCAACACCTTGTCCTGTGCATGACCTATGAGTGGAAGAAAAAAGGTGAGAATGAACAAGATTACTCGCATATTGTATTTCATTAGTTTTATTTACCTTTTGTTGGTATGAATTTATTATTAATAATGCAAAGGTACTACAAAAAAACCGAAAATACAACAAGTGCAAATCATTTCAATGAAATGAGCATGTCATTTCAGCGGAATGAAGAGGTCATTCCAATTGAATGAGGTGGTCATTTCAATGGAATGACAAACACATAAAAAAAGAGGTGAACCCCACAAACGAGATTCACCTCTTAATATTATCTACCTATCTCCTACTCCCTTCCCTTTCTTTCTTGAGGAAAGCGGCATAGCCGAGCGAGGGGAGGGTTGGAGAGAGGATTCCTTTACTTGTTCAAGTACTTGCCTTTGGCGAGTACTAAGCTCATAAGGCATAGCAATCAAACAAGTTTGTTGCTCTGCGCTTATTTCACTAAGTATTTCTTACCGTTCTTGATAAGGATACCCTTTGTAGAAGCCTTAACGCGCTGACCAGCGAGGTTGTATGTAGCCTCTGAGTCAGAATCAGCATTTACATTCTTAATGCCTGTAATTGCCTTCCAAGCCTCTGCATCTTCCTTAGCACCTTCGTACCACTCGATATCTACATACTTAGCATCGCCATCGTCGAACCAACCATAGAGAGTTACATAACCATAGTCCTGATCAGCATTTGCATAGCAATTGCTTGGATATACATACTGAGAATAAGAAGAACCGAAGTCGAAGTAACCCCAACCTGGCTGTGCCTCACCATTATAGAGAATAGCATCACAACCATCATCCTCATTTGCAGTTACTGTAATCACATTGTGATAACCGTAGCTGTCCTGAGAAATCTCGATTACGTTAGAACCAACAGTACCAGTTACTGTTACCTCCTGAGCACAAGCGTCTGTCCAGAAGATATCTGTACCCCAGCTCTCGATTGGCATTACATAACCAGTCTTTGTCCATGTCTCAGGCTCAGGGAGACCAGATACATTGTAAACAACTGTCATTTCCTCGTTCTCTGCCATATTGTAACCAAGATAGAACATGCCTGCAGGAATTGTCATAGTGTATGTACCTGCCTTAGTGATAGGCTCTGCAAGTGTTACATTAAGAGCCACTGGCATCATCATCTCTTCATCAATAGTTGGATTTTCAGAGAGATCATCGCTTGTGATTGTAGCAACTACATTACCATCAGCGTCAGCGATAGTGATGTCAACACCATCATTAGATGTAGGGAAGATAAGACCACCGTTCGACAATGCGAATGTGAAGTCTTCGAGTGTCTCTACATCACCTGCCTCTGGTGTTACAACAATTGTAGGAGCTTCATACTCGCCACCAGAATAGGTCCAACGATAGAAACCTGCTTCGTAGTCGTCATCATCCTCTGAGAGGTTGCCAGGGAGTTTCTCACCTGTCTTAGCATCCTTTACATTGTAGAGTTCTACATAGAACTTACCCTCGCTGTACTCGCTAAGCTGGTTGATATCGGTAACTTCTGTACCCAAAATCATTTCAAGGGATTCCTTGTCGATTGAAACAGTGATAACCTTACCGTCCTCGCTCTGAGAAACTGTTGCTGGGCAGTAGTAACCAGGACCCATGCCAATACCAGACAAGCTCTCACTAAATGTAACTGGCTGAGAGAATGTTACAACAAACTCTGTGTCGAGAGTGATGTCACCATCTTCTGGAGCAGGAGTAATGCTTACGAATTCAGCTGGCACGTATGGAGCAGCATCTCCGTAGTATGTAAGACGGAAGTTGTCAACAACAACCCAGTCGCCTTCATAAAGGTTATCGTCTGGACGGCAAACACCGAATTCGAGTACACCGTCTTCAGCTACCTCAACCTCAACCTCAACATTGTACTGACCATACTGGAAGAACTTAGCAGCATCGCGGCATCCGTCTGGGATGAGGATATCCATGTGTGCAGTGTTACCATAACCAGCACCCTTGTTAGCACCATCAAGGATAGATGGGAGGAGAGCCTGGTTCTCTTCTGTACCAGCATAGAGATAAGCAAGCTGACGGTCGTTGCCGTTGATAGCGCTATCATAGTTACCATCACGATAGTAACCATTTGCACTTACTACATACTTACCAGGACGGAGGTTCTCGATTGTCTGCTTGAGGTACATCTTACCATCTTCAGGACGAGCATTCCATGCCTCGAATACATAGTCACCATTAGCGTCATTGCCCTTCCAGTTCCAAATAGAACCTGCATTACGCTCCCACTTAGAATCGTTAAGGTCAGCATTAGCGCCACCCTTATCGTTTCCGTCGAAGTCGTTCTGTGAGAAGTTAGCCTGGTGGATGTTGTAAGTAACATCTGCACCATTGTCTGCTGTTGCAGCCTCAGCAAGAGCCTCGAACTGCTCCTTAGTAATCACCTTCCAGAGGTTATAAGGATCGTCAGCACCAGCCTTGTCTGTATCAACCTGATAACGATAATCCTTAGTTACACCAAGGTAGATGTTATCACCACCATTCTGAGCGTTGATGATGCGATAAGTACCATCACCTACTGCCTGGAATTCCCAAGCCCAGCCCTCAGCTGTTGTGAAGTCGTCACCGTAACCACAGTCTACATAACCATTGTGGCCGAGACCGTCGTTTGCACCACGAGCACCGTTAGGGAGGTTAGTCTGGATAGCATAGCGGTTGTTGCCTGAAGTGTTTGTGCGGAGAACCATTGGCCAGCTTGAGATGTTTGGCTCAACAGAAGCGTGAGTACCCCAGTCGTTGCTACCAGCGAGGAACATACCTGTACCTACATTGTACAACCAGCACTCAAGACCATCTGCAGGCTCTGCAGAAGCAAGTGCAGAATAGTCGTGGCGTGGAGCCAATGCCTTCTTCAACTCGAAGCGAATCTTGTCGAGAGCAAGACCTGCATCCTGGAGACATACTGAAGCATTCTTTGCATATTCAATAACCTCAGGATCAACGCCTTCTACAGTCTCTGCCTGAGCAAGAGCATTCTCAAGACGCTTGCGGCTGTCGTTATTGTTGAAGTCGTTAGCAACATTACCATTGTTACCATAGAGACCACCGTCAGCATAACGGCCACCCCAGTTCTGGTGTACATGATAAGCGAATACGTTTACAGAACCGTCAGTCTTGATGAGTGCCTTCTGCTCGTCAGTGAGACGAACGATTTCATCCTCATACCAACCGTTTACGCCAGGCTCGTAACCTGTACGGCTCCATACCTTAACACCATTGATGTAGTACTCACATGGAGCATCATCATGAGCAGCAGGCATGTAAACAGTCTCAGGGAGTGTAGCACCAGCAACTGTTGTGAAGTAACGACGAACGTATACATCACCAGGGTTCTCGTTAGGACCGAAGTTAGGGAGAGCTGTTGAGCTGTATACCCATGATGCGTTCATGTCGTTTGTCATCTCGTAGTCAGTAGCAAACCACTCGTTACCAGCCTCGTCAGTTGAAGGAGTACCAATGATAACATTGTACTTTGGATTGCTTGTGCTCCAGTCGCCATAACCCTCGTTCGAGGTTACTGTCCAAGTGTGAGCAGCCTTGTAAGCATCACCGCTCTTGCGGATAGAACCAAGGATGATGTCATTCTCACCGTCCCAGTTTTCAGTACCGCCAACAGGAATAACTGAAGAGATAACCTCTACTGTAGAAGTGAGCTTCCAGAAGTCATCACCCTTAACAGCTGTCATTGTGATTGTAGCGTTACCAAGACCCTTTGCTGTGATAGTACCATCCTCAGCAACCTCAGCTACAGAAGCGTCAGAAGACTCCCATGTGAGAGTGTAATCTTCGATATTGCCATTTGTCAAATCTACAGAAAGCTTGTCTGTGAAGCCCTTGAAGATCTTTTTTGAATCCTCAAGAACAACAACCTGTGAAGTTGTGTTGTCTTCATTCAAACCAACATAGAAACCTGCACCGTTTGGCTCAACGAGGGTATTAGTTGTCTTGTCATACAAACAAGCAACACCGTCGTGACGGACTACAGGAACATACTCATGGATAGTGTTCTCACCCTCAGAAATCTTGAAGTAAGAAATCTCACCATAGAATGGCCAGTCGTTAGCACCTGAGAAGATAGAGATTGTATGATTACCTGCATTGAAGTTCTCCTCTGTGATACCTTCCTTTGTAGCGGTAACAGTACCGTTTACAGTAAGAGCATCCTTAGTGAAGTTTACAGTGTAGTCAGTATTTGCTGAATAAGAACCAGCGTAGTCGTTGTTGTTACCACTTACGAAATAACCGAAGTCGTTACCATTACCATTCTGGTAGAACGACATACCATTAGAAGTATTGTCACGACCAGAGAAGATAGCACGCCAAGAGCCCTTGCTCTTCTCGTAACCCTTGAAGTTTACATCGATAACAGTGTTCCACTTTGGAAGGTAACCTGTCTCGTAGTAGTTCTTGTAGTTCTCGTTATCACCATCGAAGTAGATGTAGTCAACTTCTGTGTAAGAAGTCTTCGAATCATCAATAACCTCAAGTTCAACCTTGCGAGTCCACTTGTTTGCACCACTACCTACGCTGACAACAAGCTGGATAACGCCAGCCTTTACACCAGTAACTGTAAGACCGTCAACAGAAACAGCACTACCTGCACGAATAGAGAACTCACCAGGAGCCTCACCTACATAAACAGGAACGATTTCTACTATCTGACCCACCTTAACGGTGTATCTATTCTGGCTGAAACCTGTAAAATAGAAGTTACCCTCAATTGTCTCGTAAGAATAGCAAGCATCACCCTGCTCATCAACCTTTGCAGGCTGGATAAAAGTGTTGTTTACCTCATCAAGATAACCGATAGCACCGTCCTTCTGGCGCATAACAGGCTTATAGTTGCGAATCACCTCGTCACCATTGTAAACAGTGAAGTAGTAGATTGCGCCACGCATTGGATCGTCCCACTCTGGATTAGCGAAGAACGAGAGACAGCGTGATGTCTCGTTTGTCACAGTATTACCTGTAGGATAGTCGGTAGTCTCACCATCGACAGTAACCTTAAGGTTTGTAACATCAGCAACAACATCATAGTCCTTGCCACAGGTCAGAGGAGCGAAGTTATCACCACCACCTGTTGTGCTACCTGTAAAGTAGCCAAGGTTTGAGTTGTTACCGTTCTTGTAAAGAGAGATACCAGTACCGGCATGAGTGTTACGACCAGAGAAGATCGCACACCAACCGTTCTCGGCACGAACATTGAAACCTACAGCGACCTTAGTCTCTGTTACAGGAACAACATCTGTGACGAAGCAATTCTCTCTAGAAGCGCTATTGTTAACAATAGACTTCAAAGGTGTGTAATAATCAGCCGCGAAAACGCTTGCTGTCATTAAGCACAACACAAATAAAGATAGAATCTTTTTCATGTACAGTAAATGTGTTAGTTAATAATAATATTGAATAAAAAATTAGTCCGGTTTATCTTCAACAATTAGGCCTTTTATAGCCTTCAATGCTTTTGGTTTGAAATCGCGATTGTTTTTGGTTGAGAGTAATTACCTTACTTTATTTATGCACGCACATGAACATACACGCGCAAAGCAATCGCAAAAGTACAACTTTTCAGCGAAATATGCAAATTTTTGTGCTTAAAAAATAAATTTATATCAATTATTCGAGCATAAATGAAACGCCACAGGCATCTATTTTGCTCTTTTCTATATTCATATTCTTATAAATTTTACACCGATTTATTTTTACATTTTAGCAATCATCTACAAGTACATCGGAATAAGAGATTATAAAGAAAATATTCGTGCTATAGCACGATTTTTGAATATTCTTGGGCGAATTCTCGATTTTTTTTCTTAATTTTGCAAATTAGCAGAGTATGCGAACGTGGCAAGGCGCTTATCGTTAGAACAAAGTTCTATTTTCGCATTGCTGCCACAAACAAAAATGATAATTGCAAAACCTAACAAAATAGAATGGCTGAAGAATTAAATCCTACCGAAGAACTGCAGAATGTAGAGTATCTTGACTCCAATATCCGAACCCTCTCGGATGTTGAGCATATCCGTATGCGACCAGGTATGTATATCGGTCGTCTGGGCGATGGTTCATTGCCTGAAGATGGTATCTATGTACTCTTGAAAGAGGTTATCGACAATTCAATCGACGAGTTCCGCATGAATGCAGGAAAGCGCATAGAGATTGACATTGACGAGAACCTTCGTGTGACTGTTCGCGACTACGGGCGAGGCATTCCTCAGGGAAAGCTCGTTGATGCTGTGAGCAAACTCAACACCGGTGGTAAGTACGATTCAAAGGCATTCAAGAAGTCGGTAGGTATGAATGGTGTTGGTATCAAGGCTGTAAACTTTCTCAGTTCGCGCTTTGAGGTACGCTCTTACCGTGAGGGACAGGTACGCAGCGCAAAATTCGAAAAGGGTATTCTCACCAACGACACAACAGTTCCAACAGAGGACGAGAACGGAACATACATCATGTTTGAGCCAGACAATACGCTCTTCCTCAACTATACTTTCCACAATGATATTGTGGAGACAATGCTCCGCAACTACACATATCTGAACTCGGGCCTCACCATCATGTACAACGGCCGTCGCATCATTTCACGCAATGGTCTTGAGGATCTCCTGAAGGATACAATGACAACCGACAGCCTCTACCCTATCATACACATGAAGGGCGAGGACATTGAGATTGCCTTCACTCACACCAACCAGAACGGCGAGGAGTACAACTCCTTCGTAAATGGTCAGCACACCACCCAAGGTGGTACTCACCAGAGTGCTTTCAAGGAGCATATTGCAAGAACCATCAAGGAATACTTCGGAAAGTACGAGGCAAGCGACATCCGCAACGGACTTGTTGCAGCTATTGCACTGAATGTGGAGGAGCCAATCTTTGAGTCGCAGACAAAGATTAAACTCGGTTCGCTCACAATGAGTCCTAACGGCGAGAGCATCAACAAATATGTAGGTGATTTCGTAAAGAAGGAAGTAGACAACTATCTCCATATTCATGGTGATATAACTGAAGAGATTGAACGCAAGATAAAAACCTCAGAATCAGAGCGCAAGGCTATGGCCGGTGTGGCAAAGATTGCACGCGAAAGAGCAAAGAAAGCAAATCTGCACAACCGCAAACTACGCGACTGCCGCATCCATTTCTCTGATGTAAAGGATCCTCGCAAGGAG
Organism: Prevotellaceae bacterium UBA1726; assembly: GCA_002316005.1. Taxonomy (GTDB): domain Bacteria; phylum Bacteroidota; class Bacteroidia; order Bacteroidales; family Bacteroidaceae; genus Prevotella. The sequence continues at coordinate 12,857 of DCIM01000087.1, forward strand.
GAATCGTGTATCTTCATCACTGAGGGTGACTCGGCTTCTGGTTCAATCACAAAGAGCCGCGATGTAAACACCCAGGCTGTGTTCTCGCTTCGCGGAAAACCATTGAACTCGTTCGGTCTTACAAAGAAGGTGGTTTACGAGAATGAGGAGTTCAACCTCCTTCAGGCAGCACTCGATATTGAGGACGGATTGGATTCTCTGCGCTATAACAAAGTGATTGTGGCTACTGATGCCGATGTTGACGGTATGCACATCCGTCTTCTCACCATCACATTCTTCCTGCAGTTCTTCCCTGAACTCATCAAGAAGGGTCATGTGTATGTACTCCAGACTCCTCTTTTCCGTGTTCGCAACAAGCGTACAAAGATAAAGAACAAGACCGTCATTAAGGCCGAAGATGAGAAACTGAAGGCTCGTGGAGAGAAGGCAAAGGACTTCATCACTCGTTACTGCTATTCTGACGAAGAGCGCCTGCAGGCTATCAAGGAACTTGCACCAGAACCTGAAATCACCCGATTCAAAGGTCTTGGTGAGATTTCGCCTGAGGAGTTCGCTGGATTCATTGGCCCAGACATCCGTCTCGAGCAGGTAACTCTCCATAAAGATGACCAGGTTGGAAAGCTCCTTGAGTACTATATGGGCAAAAACACTATGGAGCGCCAGAACTTCATCATTGATAACCTTGTCATTGAAGAAGACCTTCCTGAAGAGGATATTTACGAGTAAAAATATTTACAACACTTGATTTGACATAAAAATGAAAAAACTCACAATACTTTGTTTTGCTGTTGCATTGTCACTTTGTGCTAATGCTCAGCGATTAAATCTCGGCAACAATTCTCCATTACAGAAAATGCAGATTGCTGAAATGGCAGTCACTAATCTGTATGTTGACTCTGTTGACGAAAACAAACTCGTCGAGGATGCCATTCGTGGGATGCTGAAAGAACTCGACCCTCACTCTTCCTACACTACAGCAAAGGAGACAAAGGCCATGACCGAACCGCTGCAAGGTTCATTCGAGGGCATTGGTGTTCAGTTCAATATGGCACAGGATACCTTGCTCATTATCCAACCTGTTGTTAATGGCCCTTCCGAGAAGGTGGGCATTCTGGCTGGCGACCGTATTATCTGTGTGGACGATACTACCATTGCTGGTGTGAAGATGTCACGCGAGGATATCATGCGTCGCCTTCGCGGAAAGAAAGGAACAAAAGTAAAACTGCAGATTTTGCGCCGTGGTATCAGCGACCTTCTAACTTTCACAGTCACTCGCGACAAGATTCCGGTAAAGACCATTGATGCTGTTTATATGATTCGCCCTGAAGTTGGATATATCCGTATCAGCAGTTTCGGTGCTACCACCTACGATGAGTTTATGCAAGGTGTTGATTCATTGAAGCAGCACGGAATGAAGGACCTTATTGTAGACCTCCAGGAAAATGGCGGTGGATATCTTCAGACTGCCGTACAGATTGCCAACGAGTTCCTGCAGAGAGGCGACCTTATTGTATATACCGAAGGTCGTGCCACTCGTCGTCAGGAGTTCAATGCTGATGGTCGGGGCAGATTGCTCGACGGTCGTGTGGTAATGCTCGTAAACGAGTATAGCGCTTCAGCTTCAGAGATTCTCTCTGGTGCAATCCAGGACCAGGATCGTGGTCAGATTGTGGGCCGTCGTTCGTTTGGCAAGGGATTGGTTCAGCGTCCTATTGAATTCGGTGACGGAAGTATGATTCGCCTTACCGTTGCTCATTATTACACTCCTTCTGGCCGTTGCATCCAGAAGCCTTACGAGAAGGGTGACAAGGAGGACTATGAGATGGACATTGAGAAGCGCTTCAAGCACGGAGAGTTGTATTGCCGCGACAGCATACAGTTTGCTGATTCTTTGAAATACTACACGTTGCGTCGCAAGGCTGTTGTTTATGGCGGTGGTGGTATCATGCCTGACTTCTTTGTACCGCTCGACACAACACAGTATACAATGTATCATCGCCAGCTTACTGCAAAGAGTGTCATCATCAATGCCTCATTGAAGTATGTCGATCAGCACAGAAAACAATTCAAGAAGGAGTATAAGACATTTGCTGATTTCAAGGCTCGTTTCGAGATTCCGGAATCAATGTTGCAGGATATTTACGATGAGGGCGAGAAGGCAAAGGTGAAACTCAAGGATGAGGAAGAACGCCAGAGGTCCATTCCTATGCTCAAACTGCAGCTCAAGGCTCTCATAGCCCGCGACATCTGGGATATGACAGAGTATTTCCAGATAATGAACGAGGAGAATCATATCGTACAGAAGGCTGTAGAGATTCTTGGAAAATAAAGATTTTATGGAAAACGAAGATTTCCTTCTGCATAAACTGAAGCACAGGGACATAAAGCCTACGGCTGTGCGACTACTCATCCTCCAACAGATGATGAGAGGCAACCAAGCCGTTTCGTTGCCCGACCTTGAGCGATTCCTGCCTACGGTGGATAAATCAACAATCTCGCGAACGCTGTCCCTGTTTCTTCTCCATGCTCTCATTCATGCCATTGACGATGGTTCGGGGGCAATGAAATATGCAGTATGTGATGACGATTGCGAATGTGTGCCTCAGGATGAGCATACTCATTTCTATTGCACAGAATGTCATCGCACCTTCTGCCTGAAGCATATAGCAGTACCAAAAGTTGAACTCCCTGATGGTTTTCAACTCAAGAATATTAATTATGTAATCAAGGGCCTTTGCCCTGAATGTAGCGAAAAGAATGCAAGAAGAATTTGACATACACCAGTCGACCTACTCTGCCGAGAAGGATTTCGAGAGTGCCTTGCGCCCTCTGAGTTTCGATGATTTCAGCGGACAGCAGAAGGTTACCGACAACCTGCAGGTTTTCGTAGAAGCTGCCAAATATCGCGGCGAACCACTCGACCACACTCTGCTCCATGGCCCTCCTGGTCTTGGAAAGACAACCTTGTCGAATATCATCGCCAACGAACTTGGCGTGGGATTCAAGATCACTTCTGGTCCTGTGCTCGACAAACCAGGCGACTTGGCGGGAATCCTCACATCACTTGAACCAAACGATGTCCTTTTCATTGACGAGATTCACCGACTGAATCCTATCGTGGAGGAATATCTGTATTCGGCAATGGAGGACTATCGCATTGACATCATGATTGACAAGGGTCCTTCGGCTCGTTCAATCCAGATTGACCTCAATCCGTTCACTCTTGTAGGTGCCACAACGCGTAGCGGTATGCTTACGGCTCCTCTTCGTGCTCGTTTTGGTATCAATCTGCATCTTGAATATTACGATCCTGAAACTTTGAAACGAATCATCAAGCGTTCTGCTCATATCCTTCAGGTTCCTATCGATGATGATGCAGCAGGCGAAATCAGTCGTCGTTCACGCGGTACGCCTCGTATTGCGAATGCATTGCTTCGTCGTGTACGCGACTTTGCCCAGGTGAAAGGTACCGGCCGTATCGACCTTGACATTGCCCACATGGCTCTCACCGCATTGAATATCGATAGTTATGGTCTTGACGAAATCGACAACAAGATTCTTCTTACCATCATCGACAAATTCCGCGGCGGTCCTGTTGGTATCAGCACTATCGCTACTGCCATTGGTGAAGAGGGTGACACTGTTGAGGAGGTTTACGAACCTTACCTCATCATGGAGGGTTTCCTCAAGCGTACTCCTCGTGGTCGTATGGCAACAGAATTGGCTTACCGCCACTTTGGACGCAACATTATTGGTAGCAACACCGGCGAACCTGATTTGTTTGGGTAAATGAAAAGGACAGCAATTTTTGTAGGTTCATTCGACCCTTTCCACGAGGGCCACAAGAGCATTGTCAACAGAGCATTGAGCCTGTTTGACCATGTTGTCATAGGCATTGGCGTGAATCCCGAGAAGAAGTATATGTTCACGGTTGATGAGAGAATTGAACGAATCAAGCAATGCCTCCCTGACGAGGAGCGCATCACGGTTGAAGCCTATGAAGTTTTGACTATCGATTTTGCCAATAGACACGGGGCTTCCTACATAATAAAAGGTGTACGCAATGCCGAGGATTTCGTCTACGAGCAGAAGCAGGCTCAGTGGAACAAGGAACACGGAGGCATAGAAACAATACTTCTCTTTGCTGAACCGGGACTTGAGGACATTTCAAGTACCAAAGTCAGAAAGCAGATAAGAAAAGATAATTGTTAATTTATAAATTGAAAAATTGTAATTTTAACGATGATTACATACAGTGCAGAGGGCGTGAAAATGCCGAAAATCAAGAAACGCGAGACAACGAAATGGATTCGCGAAGTGGCTGCCACCTATGGTCGAAAGGTGGGAGAGGTGGGTTATCTCTTCTGCGACGACGAGAAGATTCTCGAAGTGAACAACGAGTATCTCGGGCACGACTATTATACTGATATCATCACCTTCGACTATGATGAGGATGATATCATCAACGGCGACCTCGTAATATCGCTTGATACTGTACGCACTAACGCCGAGAAGTTCGGCAAGACTTACGAGGAGGAACTCTATCGCGTCATCATTCACGGCATTCTTCATCTATGCGGCATCAACGATAAAGGTCCGGGCGAACGAGAGATAATGGAAGCTGCCGAGAACAAAGCCCTCGCAATGCGCTAAAGCAAAGAAGACAACACTGATGAGAATCGTCATTATAGGAGCAGGCGCAGCGGGTTGTTTCTGTGCCATTGAAGTGAAACGACGCCATCCCGAGGCAGAGGTCATCATTCTCGAGAAGGGTTCAAAACCACTTGCAAAAGTGGCGATTACCGGCGGTGGGCGTTGCAACCTCACAAATTCCTTCCTTGAGGTGAAAAGCATTAAGCAGGTTTATCCTCGTGGCGAAAAACTGATGAAGCGTGCATTGAAACGATTCTCAAACGAAGACACCATGCAATGGTTTGAGAATGAAGGTGTACGCTTGGTTACTCAGGATGACCAGTGTGTGTTTCCTCAATCGCAAGACGCCATGGAAATAGTCCTCACTCTGACTGGACTGGCAAAAAGACTGGGCATTGAAATCATCACTAATAGTAAGGTTCTTAGCGTTGAAAACGCAAAAAACGACGGTTTCATCGTGAAAACCGAGGCTCATAGTTATGATGCCACACATGTTGTAGTGACAACCGGCGGCTCGCCAAAAGTGTCGGGAATTGCATTTCTTAATCCCCTTGAACTTGATATCATCGAACCTGTCCCTTCGCTGTTTACATTCAATGTAGAGGATAAGGAATTGCACAACCTCATGGGAACTGTCGTTGAAAAGGTTTCTGCACGACTGACAGGAACGAAATTCTCTTCCGAAGGGCCACTTCTCATCACTCATTGGGGACTTTCCGGTCCTGCTATACTGAAACTCTCTTCTCATGCGGCACGGCATCTTGCCGATAACAACTACAATGCTGAAGTGAGCATCAACTGGTTCTGCGACATCAACGAACAGGATGTTTTGGGACTTCTCTCTGAAATGGCAAAACAAAACCCACAGAAACAACTATCAAATATCTACCCAGAGCAGTTCATTCAGCGTCATTGGCTCTATATATTAAATAAGGTGGGATTATCACCACAAAAGAAATGGCAGGAGGTGGGACCAAAACAGATGAACCGCCTCGCCTCTCTTCTCACCAACGACATCTACAAGATTACTGGAAAAGGGCAATTCAAAGATGAGTTCGTCACTTGCGGTGGTGTTGCCTTGAGTAATATTGATATCAACACTCTTGAATGCAAGAAACACCCAGGCTTGTATTTTGCCGGGGAAGTGCTTGATGTTGATGCCGTAACGGGTGGTTTCAATCTCCAGGCGGCATGGTCAATGGGATATATCGTAGCACAAAGCATATGAAAAAAATCTGTTTTCTCATACTGATTGCTTTTATCTTTGGTGGTTTCGTCAATGCAGATGCCCAGTCATTGCAATTGATGAAACAGAAGAAAATGTCGAAATGGGGTATTCCCGCTGCAAATTACAGTGGAATAACTTATCTCGGTGGGGATAGATATGCTGTTGTATGCGATAAGCAACCATCTGACGGCTATTATGAGTTTCGTATTCAGCTGAACGAAGAAACAGGCAAAATAGAGAATATCGAACGCCTCGCTTTTCATAACAATGAAGGAAAGACACGCGACGCCGAGGATATTTGCTATGTGAAAGAAATTAACAAACTCTATATTGCTGCCGAAGATGACCAACGGATTATCGAATACGACATGGAAGGCCAACCAACGGGAAGAGAAATGAAAATCCCCGAGTCATTAGGCAAAGATTGTATTCACAATAACTATGGCTTCGAATCGCTCACTTTTAGCGACAAAACCGCTCTTTTTTGGACTTGCACAGAGAATTCACTCAAAAAAGATGGTGTTGTAGCTTCGTTCGAGAATCCTATTTCCGCTAAACTTCGATTACAGTCATTCAATCAAAACCTGCAGCTGTTTACACAACATCTATATCTGACAGATGCGCCTCGCGTAAAGAAAAATCCACGACAAATTGCTTTTGGTGTAACCGCTTTGACGGGGCTTGAGAATGGAGAACTGTTGGTTCTTGAACGCGAGTTCTTTGTGGCAAAGAAGTATATTGGCAGTTATGTCATCAACAAAATCTATAAGGTGAACCCTTCTGTTTCGCCAACCCTACCAGCAAAGCAGAACATCAATGATTTGTCAAACTATTATGCCATGCCAAAGATGCTGATGGCAGAGTGGAGAACAAGACTCAACCTCACGAAAAAGAACATTGCCAACTACGAAGGAATGTGCTTAGGACCAAAATTAAAGGACGGTCGGCAGACCATCCTTCTCATTTCCGACTCACAGTCAGGATATGGGAATTCACTCTTTCATTTGAAAGACTACATACGCGTAGGCATCCTCAACGATTAACCAATTCATGAATCTGATGCTTCCTCCAGATACACCTTTGTCCAGTAGTCATAGTGATTCAAGCCCGGAGTAATCAGGCGTTCTATGGCCTCTGGGGAGATCTTCTTAATGAACTGCCGGTACACCGCCCCATAACTCCATAGGCCCGATTTCTGTCTTTGCAAGCACCAAAGCACCAGCAGCGACAATACTACCCGAACCGATATGGGCATTATCGAGAATAGTAGAGCCCATACCTATCAAGCAGTTATCATCAACCTTGCATCCGTGGATAGTGGCGTTATGACCTATCGTCACATCATTACCAATCTCTACAAAAGCCGTTCCGTCAGAGCAATGCAGGCAACAGCCATCCTGTACGCTCACACGATTACCAATACGGATTTTATTGACATCACCACGAAGAACGGCACTATACCATATTGAGCACCCCTTACCAATGACGACATCACCTACTACAGCCGCTGTCTCTGCAACGAATGTGCCCTCGCCTATCCTCGGTTCAAAACCATTAATCTTCTTTATCATAGTAATTATTCTCTATTCCTATTATTACTCTCCGCGTAAGCGGCCTCCTCTCCTCGTGGGAGAGGACGGGAGGTGAGGATTTTTAGACTTTCTTTTGGCGAATGTGGCAATACGGACTACCGCCAGTGTTGGCATAATACCTCTGATGATACTCCTCGGCAATCCAGAAATCACCCGCAGAACGGATTATTGTATTCACTTCATCACCTTTCTCGCGAAGCAGATTAGCAAGAGCCTCTGTTGTCTGGCGCTGAGATTCCGAAGTATAAAACACTCCACTTCTATACTGTTCGCCCAAATCCGGACCTTGACCATCTGTTTGTGCCGGGTCGTGAATCTCTAAGAACAGTTTACATAGTTCCTCGTAACTCACTTCTGCAGGGTTGTATTCCACGAGCACAGCCTCCAGATGACCGGTTTTGTGCTTACGGACATCATCATACGATGGGAATTCCTCCTCACCACCAGTATAACCGACAAGCGAACGCACCACTCCTTTGTGTTTCAGGAAATAATGCTGAACACCCCAGAAACAACCAGCCGCGAATATTGCCACCTCATGACCGGCCTCCTTCGCGTCAGAGAAGTCGTAGCGGTAAATCTCGTCCATTGCCTTCACTGCAGCCTCAACCATTGCCAGAGCCTTTCCGTGTTTCTCCTGAAGATGAGGGAAACGCTTCCCGCGGGCGAAGTTATGACGCAGATCGTTGTATTTCACATGGAGGGCTATTGGGTTATGCGAATTGATAATCCCTTGCACATAATCAAAATAGTCAGTATCTTTATCATGAGTAAGGAGAAGCAAGGCATTCACCAACCCTTCAGGAATACCCTCACGGATAAGGTCATCAGGAGTATATCCGCAGTCTTCCATCACATCGTGAAGGAATCCCGCAGCCCTCTCCTCGTCGGTTCGTCCCATCAGTCCAACCTGAATAGGATGAAGGATATAAGCCTCCCCATCTTTATCCTTCTGCCCTTCGTGGGCTTTTGCAGCAATCTGCAATGCTCTGTCAACAAGATTCATAGTCGTTTATGTTTTTCTTCGTACAAAATTATCATTTTTTCTTTGAACCACCAAATAAAGTGCAAACCGAATGCAGAAATAAAACTTTTTTATGCTGAGGTGAAGCCTTTATTCGAGAATGTTCATTATTTAGATAATGACATTGTGGGGGCTTGTTGTTATAAGGTTATATTGAACATCCATCCAAGTAGGATGATGGAGAATGCTACTGTGCCAAAGAAGATTAGGATGAGTCGCATAGACATTACTTTCTTCAGCATGGTGGCTTCGGGGAGGGAAAGTCCCACGACTGACATCATAAAAGCGAGGGCTGTGCCGAGGCTCACTCCCTTGGCAACAAACACCTCCACCACAGGTACAATGCCTGCAGCATTAGCATACATAGGTACGGCAAGGATAACTGCCAACGGCACGGCATACCAATGCTCTCCGCTCATGTAGGTCTCGAAGAAGCCTTCAGGCACATATCCGTGCATCGCAGCTCCAATGGCAATACCTATTATCACATATAGAATCACTCCACGAACAATATTCCACGACTCACGCAAAATCAATGGCAGACGATGCAGCAGTGTGGTGTCCTCGCCTTCCCATTCTTCTTCTCCATCGGTCGAATGCTGAATCTGCTGCACCCACTCACTGAGATATTTCTCCAGGCGCATCCTGCCCAAGAGATATCCCCCGACAGTACCCAGCAACACACCACTGACAACATAAATCATCGTCACCTTCCATCCGAATGTACCTGCAAACATAGCCACAGCCACCTCGTTGACCAAAGGTGATGTGATGAGGAACGAGAATGTTACGCCCAAAGGAATGCCTCCCTTCACAAAGCCTATAAACAGCGGAATGCTCGAGCAGGAACAGAAAGGAGTGACAGCTCCAAAGACTGATGCCAGCAGATACTGCAAGCCATACAACTTTCGTGAGTTAAGGAAGTTGCGAAGCCTTTCCACAGGGAAATAGGCATTGACAACTCCCATTATACTGCTTATCAGGAACAACAGCAAAACGATTTTTAGCGTGTCATACACAAAGAAATTGAGCGCCTCGCCCAAGTGTGTTGTGGCATCTATGCCAAAGAGGTCATATATAAGCCAATCTGCAAATTGTTGTATCATATCATTCTTTTTATATTAAAGCAATATGGTGGTGCAATAGTAGAAGCCGACTCCGATGAAGATGAAGGCAACCACTCGGTTAAACCATTTCTGGAATGTCTGTATGCTTCCTATGAACTTGCTGAGGTTCTGTATGCTGAATGCTATGAACCATGATACCAGCAGGACAGGCAGTGAGGTTGCCAATGCAAATACCAGAGGCAGAAGATAACCGGCAGATGCTTCGGCACTCATTGGGATAAGCATTCCAAAGTAGAAGAACCCGCTTGTAGGACAGAATGCCATTGCAAACAGAATGCCTAACGCCAGAGCCCCAAAGGCAGTTCTATAGCTCCCCTCGCCTTGGGGAGAGGGAGTGAGGCTCAGCTTAGGCAGATGCAGCAGATGTCCGAAAAGCATAAACACTCCTACTATGACCAGGATAGGTCCTAACAGCATTTCGCCCCACTGGCTCACCGCCTGCTGAACGCCAAACATCTCCTCACCGCTATGGATGAGATAAATGAGCACGCCCCCAAGAAGGCTGTAGGCAAGAGTCCTTCCCAAAGTGTAAAGTAACCCTCTGAGGAATACCGCCTTTCTGTCTTCCTCCTGCTTGCTTATATAAGCCACCGCCGTAATGTTGGTAGCAAGCGGACAAGGAGAAATCGCCGTAAGCAATCCAAGAACGAACGCCGTAAGTATAGGCAACTGACTACCCTCGAGAATCTGATTGAGCCACTCTTCCATATCGCTACTTCTTTTTGAGCAATGCGTCTATCTCCTCCTTCAACTTCTTCTTGAAGGTCTCGGGCTCTTTCCTTGTATACTGGAACGCCATACGCGTCAGGTCTTTTCTCGCTTTGTCCTTGACAATGTAGAGCGACGACCATGTGACCTTGTATTCCTTCGCAACCGTCTTGCCCTTCTCCGAGGTGATGTCTATCACCTGCATCTTTACTTTGCCGTCTTTCACCTCCTTCTGATAAAGTTCATCAAGAAGTTCTTTCGTACACTTTTCGATAGCCATACATGTGGCACATCTCTGTTTTCCGTGGAAATACTTCAGTTCCACTGTCTGAGCATTTGCGAGCAATGCACAAAGGCAAAGCAACGCTGAGAGAACCATTTTCTTCATTTACAATTTGGCAATTTACAATTTGACAATTTATTTTAGCAGAGCGCAAATCTCAGCCTCATTCTTCTGACCACGAGCAACGAGCACTCCATCCACTACAAGCGATGGTAGCGTCATGGTGTTATACTGCATTATCTCCATAATGTCGTCCACCTTCTCCACCTCGGCATCAATACCGTTTTCATTCACTACCCTAACCACAAGGTCAAAGAACTTCTGACTGCAAGCACACTGGCTTACCAAAACTTTAATCTGTTTCATAATAACATTTACAATTTGACAATTTACAATTGACTATTTTCGTAATTCGTAGAACAACGAACATTAATTATTTAATAAAACCCTCGAAGATAAACCAACGAGGGTAGTTACTTTATACAAGTACGTATGCTATTGGCAGCAGCCGTCTTTCTTTTCGCACAGTTGTTGGTTGAAGAACTCCGCAAACAACTGCTGTGCATACTCCCAGTTCTCCCGGTTGATGCAATACTTCACCTTAGGTGTCTCAATCTCTCCCTGAATCAACCCAACCTCTTTAAGAGCTGTCAGATGTTGGCTCACAGTTGCTTTAGCAATAGGCAACTCCTCATGAATATCCCCGAAATAACAAGTATTCTGTTTAGCCAGAAACCTCATTATTTCTATACGCGCAGGATGTCCAAGCGCCTTGGCAAACGCCGCTATCGTTTCTGTTTTTATACCATATTTCTTTTCCGCCATAATCTTAAATCTGTTTTTATGGTCGCAAAACTACGAACAATATTTGAATCCGCCAAACATTTGTTCGTAAAATAACGATCGTTAACTAAATTATACGTTTTTGTCCCTATCCGCAATAATCTCCCTCTGGCTTATCCTCTTTTCAAACTTAAACATTCCGTCGTCCATTACTCCCTCCTCATCCGGGTGATTGGGATCCTGATGACCTTCGTGGAAGAACTCTACGATGTGAAAGCCAAGACGGTTGACATAGAAGTGAATATTACGCTTCTCAAAGTAAGGGGTATGAGTCACCCAAACATCAATCTCAGGGTGCATCTCTTCCACCAAATGCCACGCTTTTTGACCTATTCCTCGACTATGTGTCTTAGGTGATACAAAAAGAATATCAAGGTCGCCTTCATGCTTCTCTTTGTCTATGAGGAGAATCACGCCACCAACAGGCTCATCATCCTTCATGATACGATAAGCCTCTGCCTTCGGATGGTCAAGGCAAGCCTCAATTGTAGAGCGAGAAATAATCTCACCCTCTTCCTCGAAGTGGTTATCACGCATTCCAAACTCCTCCATGGCACCATAGCGAAAAGCCTCCTGGTTGTCGAGAATAAATTGGTTGCGGTCTTCTTGTTGTAGTGGTTCTAAGATAATCATCATTCCATCCTCCCATACTTTAACTCCTCACCCTGAGCATCATACTGCTTACGCTTACCTACTGGTGGTTCTGTTAGGGTAATCTTAACCACTGCTGTGCGTCCCAGACTTCTCTCTATCGAGGCGTCAAAGGCTTCCATGTGGGTGGGTAAGAACCTTTCGCAGATAGCACGAAGGGCTTCTATCTTCTCAGTATCATCAGTTACCTCCTCTGCCACACCGAATGCTATTGCCGACTTGAACTCAAGTGTAAAACTACCGTCCTTAGGTCCTACCGTAGGCTTGCACTTTGTGACTGCACTCAGACAAACCCGAGGGTTCTGATGGAGTATATCCAGTTTCTTTCCCTCCATCGCACAATGGAAATAGAAGGTCTTATCGTTAGCACGCGCCAAAGACAATGGCACAGCGTAAGGCGTACCATCGGTTTCGGTCATGCTTACAGTAATATATGGTGCTTTGTCAAACACCTCCAATGCCCACTCTGCAGGCATCTCGCGACTTACTTTTCTCATAGGTTTATATTCTGTATGGTCTCTTTATTGCTTCTTCTATTCCATTAACACTATCAATAAATCGGATGTCATATTGCTCAATGAGCTCGCAATCCATTGTAAGGTTCCTATCTTGTTCGGAGAATCTTTCATCATCTGGCAGAATCCAGTTTGAAGCATCTTCGAACCCCATAAGAGAGGCAGCCTTCAAGAAGAGTTCATAGCTGTTCAAGTTGTTACCACTGCCGAAGTTATATATCCCGCCAGGCAGGGTCATAGCTTTCTCTATGTTCCTTACCACATCCCAAACGTATGATACACCACGATATTCGTGCGTTGCAGCCTTGATGGAGGTTCTTTCGTTATAGGCCTTCTGTAGGTTGACCAAGATATTACTGTTTAGTTTCAAAGGACTATCAGGCAAATCGTACATCCATGTCAGTCTTAGTCCCACAGAATCAGGATTATTCCACAAAGCGCGTTGCTCAGCCTCCAGTTTGTGCTGGCCATAAACATTGACTGGTTGCAGAACATCTTCTTCTTTGAGAGGACCAAGCATTGGAGTTCCGTTATACACCTGATCGCTGGACATGAATACGAGTTTTGCACCTGTGAGTTTACAAGCCTTGGCTATTCTAACCGTACCTTGAACATTTACTCGGTGTGACTCTTCTGGATGCTGCTCGCAATACCATGTATTACTGAGGGCAGCACAATGTATCACCACATCAGGACGATGTTCCTCAATGTATTCTTTGACTGCTTCCTCACGACTGACATTAAGCTCTGAGTGTGAGGGCATAAGCAAATCATACTTGTCTTTGAAATGAATAGCAAGACGACTACCTAAGAATCCGCTGCTACCTGTAATCAGAATCTTTTTCATTTTAGTTTCTTACCATCTGCAAAGGCATTGCCTACACGCTTACCAAGCTGGATGTAGCCCATGTGAACAGGATCAAATGTGATAAGGTTCATCTTCTCAACTGAAGGTTTACCATCTTCTGCGAGATACTCTTCCTTACAGAGGATGTTTACAATCTCAGCAACAAGGTAATAACCTGTTTCGCTTTCGTCAATCTTCTCCTTGATACGGCACTCCAAGGTCATTGGGAATACGTCGAATACAGGTGCATTCACGTTAGGTGCCTTCTCTGATTTCCAACCTGTCTTTGCCATTTTCTCAGGATTGTTCTTTGCAGAAACAATACCGACGAAGTCAGCTGCAGTTGCTGTTTCTACAGTAGCAAAGGCAACAGTAAACTCACCATTGTTCAGTTTCAGATTATCTGTTGTCTGGTGACTGCCCATAGAGATAATAATCTCATGCATATCCCATTGACCGCCCCAAGCAGCGTTCATTGCATTAGCAACTCCATTCTCATTATACGTGCCGATAATCAGCACTGGTTGTGGAAGAATCCACGCTTTTGAACCAAATGATTTCATATATTCTATTTTTTTTGTTACTATATCTCAGCGACAACCCTACAAGGCAATCCTGTCATGTCGGCATAGTTCATTGGATATGTGTTGATAATGCAAGCGCCACCTGCTTCAACGACCTTATGCAGATTGCACAGATTCTCAATGATAAACACACCATGATCGGCACAAAACTGATCCTTAGGTGTATGTTCCTTTCCTCGTCGTACACCAGCAAAATCTACTCCAATGATGGATATGCCTTTGTCAATCAGCATGGTTTTGTCCTTTTACTAATGACCTCTGCAATAATACTCTGGTAATTATTGCGGGAATAACAGAAAATAATAACCATCCAAACAAGAATAAAAGAGGCCATGCTTCCGTCGAGGCATCTGCTTGAAAAAATTCGATGAGCAGACAAACACATAATGGAATAGTATTGCCCAAGTATAAAGACAAGAAAAGAGACTTTAACCTACACTTCACATATAACAAATACGAGATTAATCCAGCCAGACATCCATTAGCGATGAAGGTTATAATGATAGGGGAGAATCCAAACCAATTAACACCAGATATTAATAGCCATAAAAGGCAACAGACGATTCCTGTTACGATGCCACACAGAAACGATGCAATGAAAATTCTTTTAAACATATTTGTATTGTTGATTTTTGTATTTATAGCATCCTTCAAGGTGGCCATTGATGATGCCTATGGCCTGTAGGAAGGAGTAGATTATGGTACTTCCGACAAACTTCATCCCTCGTTTCTTCATATCTTTGGAGATGGTGTCAGACAGGGGAGATGTTGTTCTGAGGTCACATGGTTCGTAAATGATTTCTCCATTTGTGAATCCCCAGATATACTTGTCAAACGAACCAAACTCTTCTTGTATCTTGATAAAGGCATTGGCATTGACGATGCTCGCGTTAATCTTTAATCGGTTGCGTATGATTTTCGGATTATCAGCAAGTGCCGTTAGTTTGCAGATATCATACTTTGCCACCTTTTGCACATCGAAATTGTCGAACGCCTCACGGAAGGCCTCGCGCTTGTTTAGCACACATTCCCATGAAAGACCTGCCTGAAAACCTTCGAGGATAAGCATCTCAAAAAGCATTCGCTCATCATGGCATGGCTCGCCCCACTCCTCGTCATGATAGGCAAGGTATAGGGGATTATTGGGGTTTGCCCAAAAGCAACGGTTTACTTGTTTATTCATATTCTTTCTAAATGTTCACTCAGTTCAATCAATCTTTCTAACCCACTTCAAGAATGTCTGCCCAAAGGCATAGACCTCCGAGTTGTCCATGAAACCAAGCTTACGGTACATGCGCTTGGCATTTTCGTTTTCTGGATCTACCAAGAGTGTTGCCTTATTGAAACCGAGCTTGCGAGCTTTCTCTATCTGTGCCTGCATCAGTTTCATACCGATACCTCGTCCACGCCATTCCGGCCATACTGCAAGTGAATCCATATAGTATTCGCCGGCCTCTGCCTCATCCTGCATATTGTCCAAGTCCATTTCCTGATGGTCGGCATCATCATGCATCAGTTCGTCAAACAGAGGGAATGTCATCTTTCGCATCGCGTGGTATTTGGCTCCATCGTAACACAGGCAGATGCCAACAGGGGTAGCGTCTTCCCAAGTAATAATTGTATGCTTATAGGAGTACAACACATCCTCACGCTCACAGATTCGGGCAATGCATTTCTGCATCTCTCCATCTGGCTCTCTGTGTAGAGCCATGCATATTCCACGAGCTACTGTCTCACAGTCTTCTAACCTTGCGTCTTTAAGTATCATCTATTGTTCTTCTTCTCGTTGGTAATCTTCATTTACAATTCTCTGATTAAATGTTTTATGGCCGATAAAGGATGATACCATAACATGCGGGGACCGGCATAGCGCATGGCTTCCTTCATCTGTTCACGCATGGCTGGTTTGTAGCAATGGATAGGACACTTCTTGCAAGTTGGCTTCTTCTCACCGAACTTGCAATGATCCAGTCGGGCAAAGGCATAGTCGAGCAGGGCTGAACACTCCTCGCACAATGCACCATCCGTATGATGATGCCCTTTGCAATATATCTCTACCATCTGCCTGACGGTCTTCTTTTCTTCTTCAATGCGCGTCATTGAGTTTTTGTTTATATTTCTATTGTTTCTTCATACAAGAGATAATGACTCTCCTGCATGCCAAGTCTCTGATACACACTCTGTGCTCGAAGGTTTGTCTTGTCAACATACAATCGGATAGTAGAGATACCCTCCGCCACTGCCGTTTCCTTCACCTTTTTATACATAGCTTTATATACGCCTTTGCCTCTGTATTCTGGTGCAACATAGACGCTCTGAATCCACAGGTACCAACGGTCTGTCCAGTCGCTCCATTCCCTTGTGAGCATGAGGCTTCCGATAGCCTTACCATCGGCGTATGCTATAACATAGCGTCCTTTGCCAATATCCTCCATAGCATGAGTAACGCCATGCTTTACAGTATCGAGGTCTAACTCCGTACCTTCTGATTCCATTGCCATATCCACTTGAAACTGTGCTATAGCAAGTATATCATCCACTGTACCGAAATGTATTTCTGTCATTTTACGAATTATATTAAATGATCCTTTTTGCGTTGATGGTCCCATATCTGCCAACTGTTGAAGATGTTCTGGCATAGCAGACAGGCACCAGGACCTATTGCTGCTTGTGGATTGAGGAAGGTCATCGCCATCCAGATGGAGAGGACGGTATTCTTCTGTGCCAATCCCTGACCGGCGGCTATTGTGTCGTTATAGGCAGAACCGATACGCTTTCCAATGATGAACTGGATGCATACAATCACGCCTACTGATGCACAAATCCATACCACCATTGAGCCCGACCCTGGCGAAGATACTATACTACGGATAATCTGTGCCGTATTTACTGCAGTACAGATACCCCAAAGATAAAAACTGTAATCCTTTGATTTCTCTGCCACAAACTTGTGCATCTTCGGCACAAGCCACTTCATGCCTAAAGCAATGGCCAAAGGTGCCATGATGGTTGGGAATACGCGAGAGAGAATCTTCAGAAAGAGTTCCAGGAAGGTCATGCCTATTCCGGGTTCTACCAGTGGATAGACAAGTGGTACAGCAATAGCAGTAAAAGTACTTGATATGATGGTATAGGTTGTTGCCGTAGCTGCATTGCCGCCAATCTTCTGCGTCACCACAGCACCAACAGCTGCCATAGGAGCAATGAAGACTGCAAGCCAAGCCTCGAAGAGTGGACGCCACTCACTCCCTTCGTTGCTCCTGAGCCACCACACCATCACAGCCACTTCTGCCATCTGTATCAGAATGAGCCAAAGGTGCCACATACGAGGTTTCAGGTCGCGTGGTTCTATCTTGCAATAGCTGAACAAGAGCATGACGAAGATTAGCGAAGGTAGCAGATAAGGCACTGTAGCGGCCAGCGCCACCTTGGTGCTCTGTAATGCCTCAATCTGTGTCAGCGCTACATAGCTTATGGTTCCTACTACCATACTGATTGGTAGTGTCCAGTCTTTGAGAAGTCTTTTTATTGTCATGACGAATTATCTTTTTGACAAATAATCACAGTTTGCGGTATTCTCCGGGAGTCATCCTCATCTTTTCCTGAAACAGGCGGTTGAAGTTGGATGGAGTATTAAAACCGCAGGAATATGCCACTTCGGCAATGGATAGCGATGTGTTTCGAAGCATTGTGCAGGCTGATTCTATGCGGATATACTGCAGATGCTGGAAGAGCGTCATACCTGTTTCGCGCTTGTATGTGCGGCAAAGGGCAGACTCCTGTTGATGGCAGCAATCCGCTATCTGCGACAGTTTCACATCATCCTTGTAATGTTCCAGAAGATACTGATGAGCACGGGCACTTACCGATGTGCTATCCTCTTGATGAATCCTCTTGCATAATTGCTCAGCACTCGTGATGTTATGCCCCAAATAGTCTAATGTGTGAAGCAAGGAAGTGACCTTGCCGATTCCTGCCACATGGATTAGTTCTTCGAGATTCTCGTAGGGTATGTTGCGAAATGCAAGTCCACCAACACCTTTTTTAAATAATATATTGACGAAGGTATATTCCGGAAGGGTTTCAATTTCTGCTGGCAGAACATCGTCCTTGAACTGAATGACTATTGCCTCTGGGTCGTTGTCTATGCTCACTATGGCATGAGGCAGGTTTCTTGAAATATAGAACAAATCACCCTTGGTTAGTCGGAACACTTCATCGTCAACCATAAAACTTGCCTGTCCACCAATCATATAAATCAATTGATGTCCGTCGTGCTGATGGTAGATGGGCAATTCAGACATCATTTCTGTATGATCCATATCTGGGTCATACTTACGGACAAGAATTCGAATAGAAGTCTCGCCAAGTGGTGAAATTGGTCTTTGCTGGATGTTTTGTTTCATAGGAGCAAAGGTAATGATTATTTTGCAAAGAACAATCAACTTACTGCAAATATTCGCAATTTTTATATTGATTTATAGTCATAACTTTGCACCCAAGTTAATTATTATCCTTAAAATTATGAGAAAAGACAAGAAACATCATGAGCATTCGCCTAAGGACACAGTAGATCATCTCCTGCTGGTGTTTGTCATTCTAACCTTCATATCAGGCATAGTGTTGGATCATGCTGCTGAAAGTTGCATGCCATCAAACTATTCATTCTGGTTGTGCACTCACATAGCCATTGCCTCCGTCTTTACCCTCCTCTCGCTTATCCATTTCAAGCATCATTGGGGATGGTTTCGCACATTGCCACATAAGCTGAAAGCCAGAAAGAAGGACTCCTTGTTCCTTCTCCTGGCACTCATCATCCTTCTCATCTCTGGTGTATGCGTAACCATCTGCAAGACTCATCTCTCAGGCTTCACCCATGCCATCACCGGTTTCCTTTGCCTCATCATCAGCATCTATCATTTCTATGTGAGGCATGTAAAAGGAAAGCGCAACAGAAGTCTCCATTAAACTGTAATCTGCATTGGGGATAGACGAACACGAGCCAGTCGTATGCTTGGCTCGAGTTGTTTTTCTGTGATATAGTATGATGTATGTTGGAGTTCTGTCATTTTTACGGATTCGTTCTTTTTGGGGGACTATATATAGGGGGCATTATTCATTATCTTTATTAATAAAACTATATTGAACTATTTCTTTTGCGTTCTCATCAATAACCATATGTCCATAGTCGAATTTTCCTTCTTCTTTCGTGTATAATACACCCCAAATATTTGGCATATATTCTCCTCGGCATATGTATCGTGAAAATAGATTCACATAAATATACTTCTTGCCGTTTGATTCAACACCGATGTATTGTCTATAGTAGTTGCTTAAGTCTGGTAATGAATCATTATTTTCTAAAAATTCACACACTATTTTTTTGCAAGTAATAGTTCTGCTTGTTTAATTTCAAAATAAAGGGGTGGAGTCGAGGAAGAATCACTTAATACTTTTGCTTTTTCACAAGATTCTGTGTTAAATATGAGGTCGCGATTTCTTTCGGCCGTATTGGATGCATAGGAATAATATATGTCATTTATATCACACATGTCCCTTGATTTCTCTGGACGAGATTTTCCGGAGCAACCAATTATAATATTCAAAATAAGAATTATAAATATATTTTTTTTCATTTTTGTTAATTTAGAATCCATAATTAAACCCTTTTGTTCCAGGATTTTCGCTTGCAGAATAAGTCGTAAACTGTCCTCTTGTCGGGTCATACTGTCTTGGACCGTAATCCAGCCAGAAGAGGTTGTTGGAGAAGTCCTGTTCCATTTTTTCCCTGCGTAAGCGGCTCCCTCTCCTATCATCAATGGGAGAGGGCGGGGGGTGAGGTTTCTATTATGCTGGAGTTCGGTCATTGTTCCTGATTCATTTCTTAGTCGCAAGCAAAGATAATTCATTTATTTCTTCTCTACAAATTTTTCATAAGAAAAATAACTAAAATCTGATAGCAATGCTTCTTCTTTACGTCTTCTTTACGAAAATAAGCGGTACTTTTTCTGTAAAAAAACAACAAAATGAGCAATTAGAATAGGCTAAGCACGCGGCACTAATGCCGATTTGTAAATTATCTTTATTTTTGCCAAAACTATGAAATTGCAGTTTTGGGTGCAACCTGCAACCTTTTGCTACTTTATAAGTTGCTGATTTTCAAGAATATCCGTTTTATTGTTGCAAAGGTTGCACGGTTGCACGGTTGCATTTACTGCCCGTATGACTGAATTTTATGATTTTGTAAAAAGCGAGTGTAAAGATTATTTCAACAAAATTACCTTTCCATATATACTATATAATATATATACATTATAATATATATAATAATAAATTTATTATGTATGGACCTGTATTATCATTTTATTTTACATTGACATTTATGCCAACTGAGAAAAACAGTTGTATAGGGTACTTTTGCAACCATGCAACCTTGCAACCTTTGCAACCAAATTTTGTAAACCGTTGATTTTGTGGCTGTTAATTATGCTGTTATGGTTGCAGTTGTTGCAAAGTTCTGCCAAAACAGGCATTCTTGGCAAAGTAAAGAAATCAAACATTTCATCATCCGTCTTTCCGGCGTAAGTCATTTCAATGGAATGACCACCTCATTTCACTTAAATGACCTCATCATTCCATTGGAATGACAAGGTCATTCCTATGCTTTTCTGCCAGCTTGATTTCGGTGCTAAATGAATTGAATTCGTGGACTCAGTACGGGGGACATATGTTCCTCCTTACACAGGGATAAGCAATTTTTATTGCTTTGGGTATGATATGTGGGGGAAATATTTGGAATATCGTGGAATTCTTGCTAAATTTGCCAAATAAATAAAATTCAAGCCCAGATATGGGAAATAAAAAAAGAAAATATCAATATGCTGCATTTCGATACCGACTACATGGAAGGATGTCACCCTGAGGTGATGAAAAGACTCGTTGAGACCAACCTCGAGCATACCGTGGGATATGGCTCCGACGAATATAGCAAACAGGCTAAGCAACTGATTCGCGAGGCTTGCGAAGCACCAGAGGCATTGGTGCAATTCCTTATTGGTGGCACACAGACAAACGCCACTGTCATTGATGCCTTGCTCAGCCGCCATGAGGGAGTACTTGCTGCAGAGACAGCTCATATCAATGTTCATGAGAGTGGTGCCATTGAGCATAGCGGACATAAGATACTGACTTTACCTTCGCATCAGGGAAAGGTTGACGCTGGGGAGGTGGAACATTACATCTCGGAGTTCTATCGCGATGACACCTACGAGCATATGGTTGCCCCAGGAATGCTCTACATCACCCAACCGACAGAATACGGCACAATCTATTCGCTTGCCGAACTGGAGGAACTGAGTCGTATATGCCATTCGCATGACATACCACTTTATATTGATGGTGCCCGTTTGGGTTATGCTTTGGCTTGCGAAGAGGCTGACTTCACCCTTGCCGACATTGCTCGTGTGGCTGATGTCTTCTACATTGGTGGTACAAAGGTGGGTGCATTGTTCGGTGAGGCAGTTGTTGCAGCAAATCCAAAGCGACTGCCTCATTTCTTCCCTCTCGTGAAACAGCACGGAGCCCTGATGGCCAAGGGACGATTGCAAGGTGTGCAGTTTGCTACATTGTTCACCAACAATCTCTATGTTCGCATTGCTCGTCATGCTGTGGAACTGGCGCAGAAACTGAGAAATGCCTTCGTGGCAAAAGGCTACAATATGGCTATCGACTCACCGACAAACCAGCAGTTTGTCACTTTGCCTAATGAGGTGATGGACCGCCTCTTTGAGTATGCCACATTCGAACTTTGGGGACCTCGCGGTGAGAAGGAGACAACGGTTCGTTTCGTATGTAGTTGGGCCACTGACGAAAAGGATGTGGATGAGTTCATTAGTAAACTATAAAAGAAGCCTAACCCCTGCCCTCTCCTAAAAGAGAGGGGGAAGAGCCGCTGACGCAGGGAGAGAGTTTTAGACATTCTGTCAAAGAATAGATAAAAAAACTATATGATAAAAAATATAATATTCGATTTGGCGGGGGTAATCCTTAACCTCAATCTCAAACGAGATACAGAAGCCTTACTTGGTGCCGGACTGCCCGACTTTGAGGGATGCCTGAAGAATCCTGCCATTGTAAATGCCATTGTTCCATATATCAATGGACTCTGCACAAAGGAGGAATTCCTGAAGGCAGCACGACAGGTTTGCCGCGAGGATGCCACCGACAAGGAGATTCTCTGGGCAATGGATGCCGTACTTGATGATATTCCGGCTGAAAGACTTCAGATGCTCGTTGATTTGAGGAAGAAATATCGCGTTTTCCTACTGAGCAATCTCTATGTCAGTGCTTGGGAGCACACTTTGAGACAATTCGACAAGGCGGGATTCACTCCAGAGCAATGTTTCGATAGGGTGTTCCTGTCTTATGAGATGCAGTTGGCAAAACCCGACCCACGAATCTTCCAGCAGGTGTTCGCTGAAACCGGCATAAACCCCGATGAAACCGTCTATTTTGACGATTCACGCGAGAATATTACCGCCGGCACCGCCCTCGGATTGCACTCCTTTCTCGTACCAATGAACCAATTAGAAACAGTAATCGATGAAGCATTATCTTAGTCATTACATATCGCCATTGGGGCCGCTCACTTTAGCGAGTGACGGGGAGGCACTCATTGGACTATGGTTCGATAGACAGAAATATGACCGTGCTACAATAGTAGAAGGCGACTTCGTGGAGAACGATGATATAGCCGTTCTTGCAGAGACACGCCGCTGGCTCGACATATACTTCACCGGCAAAGAGCCCGACTTCACTCCACAGTTGAAGGTCACAGGTTCGGAGTTCGAACAGATAGTGGCAGAGATAATGCTCGAGATTCCTTATGGAAAAACCACCACCTATGGCGAGATAGCACGAGAAGTGGCGAAGCGCCAAGGAAAAGCCACAACCTCGGCACAAGCCGTTGGTGGGGCTGTGGGTCATAACGCCATTGGAATAATCATTCCATGCCATAGGGTAATAGGTTCAAACGGCTCACTCACGGGCTATGCCGGAGGAATTGACAAAAAAATATATTTGCTAAAACTTGAGGGAATACTATCATTATGAGCAAAATAGGAATAGGACAGAAATGGGTAAGTTGTTGGGGAAATGCAACTTCCATTACCGACAGAAAGGAGTGTGTCTATGCAAAGAACATCACCCTAAGGTATCCTGTGAGGATTGTCTTCTCGGGAAGTAAACTGCGTTTCCGTTTCTCCAACCTCACTGGTACTGAGGATGTCCACCTGACAAAGGCTTTTGTGGCGAAGACTGACCTGAAGCACGAGAACATCAGCATTACCTTTGATGGCAAGGCTGATGTGGTGATAAAACCAGGAACAGAGGTCAACAGCGATGATATTATTTTTGCTGTAAATGCCGGTGAAACCGTGGAAATTTCGATGTATTTCGCCGATTTCACCCAGATGAATGCGGGCACATTGATAACCGGTCCACTCTCAAGAGGTAAGTATAGTTATGGCGATTTTGCAGAAGATAAGACTCTCCCACTCGACTTGACTCGAAACACCAACTGGTTCTATTTCCTTAACACCATTGATATTCTGACCGATGAGAAGAATCACGCCCTTGTGTGCTTTGGCGATTCAATAACCGCACAGAGTTGGCCTGATTATCTCGCCATTCGCTGTTGGGAGGAAGGACACAGGAATGTGGCAATAATCCGTCGTGCAGTGAGTGGAACGCGTATTCTCCGCCAATATGACTGCATCACCTATCAGGCATACGGCCTCAAGGGCGAGACTCGCTTCCCTATCGAGATTAATGTGAGTGGTGCAAGTGCCGTTATCATTCAACACGGAATAAACGATATCATCCACCCTGTGGGCGCAGATGTCAATGTGTTCCGTCCATGGAGTGATATGCCAACAGTGAAGGAAATGACCGATGGAACCGCAGAAATTTACATCTCGCACGCCCGAAAGTTGGGTTTGAAAGTGTGGAGCGGAACACTCCTACCTATCCTCGGTTGGCGCACATACAATGAGGACAGAGAGGCAATGCGCAATGAATTCAACGAGTGGCTGAGGACCTCACCGCTCTTTGACGGTTGTGTAGACTTTGACAAGGCGGTATGCGACAAAGACGACCCACGGGCATTTGCTCCTGGTTTTGACTCCGGAGACCACCTCCATCCAAGTGAGGCGGCCTACAAGGCAATGGCAGAGGCCGTGCCGGAAGACTTGTTTTTAACGGCGAGATGAATCTCGCCGAACAGTGACGGAAAAGATTAACAACAATAAAAAAAGAAGAAAATGACAATTGGTGACAAGATTCCTGAGGTTCTTGGTGTTGACCAGAACGGACAGGAGATTAAGGCAAGTGATTACAAAGGAAAGAAAATCGTTCTCTACAGTTATCCAAAGGCAAACACCTCTGGCTGCACAGCCGAGGCTTGTTCGCTCCAGGCTCACAAAGATGAACTCGCTGACAAGGGCTATGCAATCATTGGTATCAGTAAAGATAAGGTTGAAAACCAGAAGAAGTTTGCCGATAACTACTCATTGAGTTTCCCACTCATTGCTGACACAGAGACAACAACACTCCAGGAACTCGGTTGCTGGGGCGAAAAGGTTGCTTGCGGCCGACGTACAATCGGTATCCTCCGCACCACATACCTTGTGAACGAAGAAGGAGTAATCGAGAAAATCTTCACTTCGAAAGAAATAAAAACTAAAATCCACGCCGAGCAGATTCTCGATTATCTGGCAACCCTCTAACCGAAAAGACAGAAGAAAACATAAAAACCAAAAGACAAAACAATGGAAAATAAAGAAAGAGTAGTATTCGTTGACTACATTCGCGTCATTGCCTGCTTCCTCGTGATGCTGGTTCACGCAAGTGAGAACTTCTATGGTGTTGTAACACAAAAAGCCATTGACAGCATCCCTGGTGGTGCAGAGAAACTTGCCGGTTTTGCCACAAACACCGGTGGTATGGCAGGCGACAAGGCAGTATTGCTCAATGAGGCAAACCGCTTCTGGGTGGCATTCTTCGATGGAGGTGTCGCACGCACATGCGTACCTTTGTTTATGGTAGTGTCAGCCTTCCTCCTCGTTCCAATGAAACCGGGAGTGACAATGGGACAGTTCTACAAGCGCCGTTTCCTCCGCATTCTGCCTCCAATGATTATCTTCATGGTTCTCTACTCACTGCTTCCTGCTTTGTGGGGCGCACAGAGTATGGAAGAATCATGGGAACTCCTCAAGACAATTCCTTTCAATTTCCCAGGCAACGCCGGACACCTCTGGTTCATGTATCCGCTCATCTCGCTCTACCTCATCATCCCTGTTGTCTCTCCATGGCTTGAAAGAGCATCGGCAAAGGACGAACTGATTTTCATCGGACTTTTCGTTGCCTCTACATTCATTCCTTGGTTGCACACCTTCGGCATTGACGAACTCTGGGGCGAATGCTTCTGGAATCGCTATTCAATGTTGTGGTACTGTTCAGGTTATCTGGGCTATCTCGTTGTTGCACACTACATCCGTTTCCACTTGAAGTGGGAGCGCAACAAGCGACTCACCATTGGTGGACTTTGTTTCCTCGTTGGTGCTGCCTTCACAGCATGGTCGTTCTGGTGGAAGGGTGTTCCACTTGAGCCAATCGCTACACCACAACTCGAATGGGCATGGGAGTTCTGCACACCAAATGTGCTTCTTGCCACATACGGATTGTTCCTTTTGTTCTCATGCATTGAGCAGAAGAAAGCGCCAAAGGCCATCACCGGAATATCAAAACTCACCTTCGGTATGTACCTCATGCACATCTTCTTCCTTGCTCCTATTGCAGCATGGGTGGTGAATGACAATGCTGCCGACCCACGATTCCCAGTATATATTGCAATTCCTGTGATTGCCATTGCAACATATATCTGCTGTGTTGTGACAACAAAGATTATCTCGCTTATCCCAGGCAGTAAGTGGGTTATTGGATAAACAGCCTCTTTCCCCCAACCCAAAAAGAAAGAGCCAGACTCACAACAGTCTGACTCTTTTTATTTGTGCCTAAAAGGAAAGGTTATTTCTGCATCTCCCCTAAATAGAAATGCCCTTGATTTGCCCTGTCGAAGATGGAGAATCCCCATAGGTTTGGATTCTCGCGATTGGCATATTCGATAGTGACGAAAATCTGCTCACCAACAAGACTCGTTGCTGCAAAAGCCGTTGACTTGCCATAGCCAGGATTCTGCTCTGGGGTGTAATCAACGGTCTTGAGTGTTGCCTTATCAATGAAATAGGAAGTGTTGTTCACACGGATGTAGTTCTTCGAATAGATAATGACAAACGGGTCCTTCAGCTCCTGAACCTCCCCAATGAACCAGTTGCCGGCATTACGAGGGTCGGGATCAAGCGTCTGGGTGTAGAAGGCGTGGAACTCCTTTGAGCCCTTGCTCTTAGCAGAGGTAACACTCACTGCCAAAAGCATTATCAAGGAAAGTGCAAGAATCTTTTTCATACTATTTATTTTATTCGCGAGGAAGCGTGCGACGACAGTTTTCAAGGATTTCCATAAGATCGGCTACGGTTTCTGCACGAAGCATTGCAATACGCGTCTGGCGGAAATCAGGGATGCCCTTGAACACAGGCGATGCAGCCAAATGACGGCGAGTGTGGAGGATTCCACGATATTCGTCGATTCGCTCTACATTAATACGAAGTTGTTCTTCAAGCACATCAATCTTCTCGTCAAGAGTGAGTGGTGTGCGAGAGAAAAGCCATGGTTGGCCAAAAGTGGCACGACCAATCATCACAGCATCAACACCATAGGTATCGAAGGCACGATCAGCCTCATCAAGAGTCTTGATATCGCCATTGCCAATGATAGGGATATGAATCTTCGGATTGTTCTTCACCTCACCAATCAATGTCCAGTCGGCCTCGCCAGTATACATCTGACTGCGAGTACGACCATGAATTGTCAATGCACTGACACCTTTATCCTGCAAGCGTTCAGCCAGTTCAACAATGAAAGGACGATGGTCTGCACCCGGAATAGTGAGCGAGGCATCGAGCATTGAAGGCACATCCCAACCCAGACGAGTCTTTACTGTGACAGGAGTGTTGACCGCCTTCACCACTTTCTCTGTGATGTCAAGCATAAGAGGTACATTGCGAAGCATTCCCGCTCCAGCACCCTTACCGGCAACCTTCTTCACAGGACAACCGAAATTAAGGTCGATTACGTCAGGATGGGCTGCATCTTCAACGATTTTTGCAGCCTCAACCATTGCCTCAACATCACGACCGTAAATCTGAATGCCCACAGGACGCTCCTCATCAGCGATGGTGAGTTTTTTTACTGTAGAGTTGATTGAACGAATCAAAGCCTCAGCACTGACAAACTCCGTATAGACCATTGCCGCACCAAAGCGCTTGCACAGCAGGCGGAAGCCAATGTCGGTCACATCCTCCATTGGAGCAAGGAAGACAGGACGCTCGCCTAAAACATCCTTGAAAAGGCGGAATTCCGGTTTCTTTATTTCTGTTGTATTTTCTGTCATTTCGGTCATTGATTAATTAAAAGAGGTGATAACTACCACCAGCGAGAGTCTTCAGCACACCCTTCATCTCAAGGAGGAACAGTGTGGATGAGAGAACATTTATCGGGAGTCCGGTTTTCATTGCAAGAACATTAATCTGCAAATCGTTTGTCTCCAGCAAGACATTGACCACCTTCTGCTCATCATCAGTCAAATCGGGGAACATCTGTCGTTCTATTCCCTCCTGGCGAGCCTGTTCGAGTTCCTTCGCGTCCGACCAATTCATTGCCATTACGAAATCCTCAGCCGAACTGATGAGCGAAGCACCATGATTGCGGATGAGGTTGTTGCAACCCTTGCTATATTCAGCATTCACAGGACCAGGGAAGGCAAAACAATCGCGGTTATAGTCGCGACCGATATTCATTGTTATGAGTCCCCCACCCTTTGCGGCACTCTCAACAAGAATCAAGGCATCAGACATACCCGCCACAATTCGGTTTCGCTGAACGAAATTGCCTTTTGCACCAGGAGTCTGACTCATATACTCTGTGAGCAAACCACCGTTTGAAAGCATCTCAACAGCAGTCGTGCGGTGACTGTTAGGATAGATTGTATCCAATCCATGGGCAAGAACACCGATGGTAGGATAGCCGTTCTTCAGCGACTCACGATGAGCATTGATGTCAATGCCATAGGCAAGACCGCTCACCACAAGTACATCGGGACAATACTGTCGCATATCGGCCATGAACCGACGGATGATATCCTGTCCGTAAAGCGTGGAATGGCGAGTGCCAATGATGGAAATGACCTTCTGCTTGTTCAGATCAGCACTACCACGATAATACAAAACAATTGGAGCATCAGGACAATCAACCATTCTCTGTGGATAGCGAGGATCGTTGAGAGGAATCACCTCAATCTTATTCTGAATGTCCCATTCATATTCAGCCTCAGCCCTACGCATCGCCTCGGACATATCTCCAAATGAGGAAATGAGCCTGTCGGATGCCTCTGGAAGGACATCACGAAGGTTGTTGCGATTCTCCATAATAGCAGTAGCCGAACCCAATCGCTGATAGAGTTCGTGCAAAGTGACAAGACTGAAAGGAGTCAATCTGGTCAGTGTCATTGCATTCAACGCCTCCTGCTCTTGGGCAGAAAGTGAAGAAGGGGATGATGACTTTTCTGTTATATTCGTAGAATCGTTCATATTATCAAAGATAATTTTCGAAGGCTTGTATCAGTTCATCGGAATCGCCCAGACGACCATCAATGACACAGACAGCCTCAACCTGTCCACGGAAACAGAGTTTATTGTCGGCCTTGCGGATAATGTCCTGATGGAAGATGTAGCGAAGACCTTCCTTTGTCATTCGCAGACGGGAGATAAACACATCCTCGCTGCGGAGAGGAGTCTTGAACTGCATGTTCATTCGAGCTACGACCACATCAATGCCACGATTATGCAAATCGGCAAAAGAGAGACCGAGCGTCTGGATGAATTTATGTCGGGTGTGCTCCATATAATGCTGATAGTTGGCATTATTCACAATGCCCTGGATATCGCATTCGTAGTCGCGAACTTCCATCTCGAGTTCGTAAACACCACCTTTATTTGTATTGTCTGTCATTTTCTTATTGGGGGCTAATCGTTAGATTCTGCCTTTTTCATATACTGATATCCAATGCGACAACGAAGGCATTCCTTGCGGTCGCAATATTCCTTCTTGAGTTGGATGAGAGCCTGCGAATCGCCAGCATTACTCACTTCAAGACCACATTCGCGCCACAAACGAACAATGTTATTGTCCTCGGCTTTGAGTTCTTCAAGCAAATCGAGAGCTCGGTTCACCAAAGTCTCATTGTGTTTGTACCGACCAAAAGCAAAGAGCATTGGGATGATGGTATTTATCATCAACACCTCAAGCGATGCTTTCGCCATATGCTTCTCGTTTTTCTCACTCTCTACACCAAAGGTGTAATGTGTCTGCCAGTATTCGCTGACCTGAGTGGAAAGAGCCTCGCTCAACTCAGCAATGTTCTTACATTCAAGAACCTGACTGAGGCCCGCCTTACGATTGTAGTAGAGATTTGCCAACTGCGACAGGCGGATATAAGGGAAATTCTGGGGACGGAGACGAAGGAATCGCCACAGTTTTGCATCCATTGGGGTGAGCGTGAACTTATGCGCAAGATATTTGTACTCGCTCGCAAGACGATGGAAATATGTGTCCATCTCAACGACATCACGATGACTCTGAGGAGCGGCATTAACATCGAGCAGACCCGCCTGCCCGAAGAATATCGCCTCAATCTGGAAAAGATTGTCGCGATGGTGATCTACTGCCCTTAGAGGAATATGCTTTGCCCACTCTTCAAAAGCATCGCTGTTGACACCAAAACCATAGTTCCTTGCCAAAGTCTGGAAATACGTATCCTCCCAAGCACCACAAAGGGAATAGAGTTTGCGCATTATGTCCTCGGTCTTGCGTTCAAGGCGTTCTGTCTGCAAAGCAGACATCCAGGAATGAACGGAAATCTTTGGCAGTTCGCGAATAATTTTATGGCAACGAGGGTATTTGTCCTCTTTGAGGAGATGCTCGTAATTTGCCTTCAGGGCATCAGGAATAGGAACGACGAGTTGGGTGATGCGTTCACCTTTTGTATTATATACGTCACGGTCGGCCTCGCAAACCACATGAAGAATGATGTTGTCATAGGCTTCGTCCTTGTCGTGGGCATGCTGATACCAATGACTCGACTTCAGATGCAACTCCACATTGCCCACCCAGAGCATTCCGTCAATCTTGACTTTGGCATTGAAGAAATCAGGACCTGCATCATGATTGAGCAGTCCTGAATCGAGAATCTCGACTGGTTTGCCGTCGGTAGTGACGAGCGACCTCAAAGGAAACAACCGGTGCTTCCAAGTGTAATGAAAGAGTTCCTCCATTGTCTTCAATATATTGATTCTATATGCAAAACTACAAAAAAAAGCCGAACAAGGCGTAAGAAATGCCAAAATAAATATAAATTCTTTTGAATTTCCACTCGTTTATTGTAATTTTGCAGAGAATATTGCGACAAAGATATAGACGCAGATTAAAAATCAGCATTGAATAAATTCAATTCATAATATGAAATTAGCACTTATTGGATACGGAAAGATGGGCAAGATGATTGAAGAGATTGCCCTTAGTCGTGGACACGAGATTGTAAGCATCATTGACATTGATAATCAGGAAGACTTTGAGAGTGAGGCTTTTGCTTCTGCAGATGTTGCCATCGAATTTACCGCCCCTCATGTGGCATACGGCAACTACCTGAAGGCTTGGAAGGCTGGAGTGAAGGTTGTCAGTGGTTCTACCGGTTGGCTCAAAGAACATGGTGATGATGTCCGCAAGGCTTGCAGCGAGGACGGAAAGACTCTTTTCTGGGCATCAAACTTCTCTGTAGGTGTGGCTATCTTCTCGGCTGTGAACAAGTATCTGGCAAAGATAATGAACCAGTTCCCACAGTATGACCCTAACCTCGAAGAGGTGCATCACATTCATAAGTTGGATGCTCCTTCAGGTACTGCAATTACATTGGCAGAGGGAATCGTTGACAACCTTGATCGCAAGGAGCGTTGGGGATTGCACGAGACAAAGCCAGAGGTTCTCCGTATTGACGATATCCGTCGTGGAGAGGTTCCTGGCATTCACAGTATCACCTGGGACAGCGAAGCTGACTTCATAAAGATTACTCATTCCGCTTATTCGCGCAAGGGCTTTGCTCTTGGTGCTGTTCTTGCTGCAGAATATACCAATGAACATCAGGGATTGCTGACCATTGATGATATGTTCAAGTTCTAAAAGAAAAAACATTCCATTATGATAGATAAGAGCAAAGAAAAACTTAACATGAAGGTGCAGTGGGCAAAGTTCATTGTTGTACTTGCGTTGTATCTCCTTTTCCTCTACTGGGTTAAGAGTTGGTTGGGACTTGTTGTTGTTCCATTCATCTATGATGTATATATCACAAAGAAGATTCGCTGGCAGTGGTGGAAAGATGCCGAGAAACCAGTGCGTTTCATCATGTCGTGGGTTGACGCTTTGGTTTTTGCGTTGGTTGCTGTGTATTTCATCAACCAGTTCTTCTTCCAGAACTTCGTCATTCCTTCAAGTTCGCTTGAGAAGAGTCTTCTCACTGGTGACTATCTCTTCGTGAGCAAGGTTAGTTACGGTCCTCGTATTCCACAGACTCCACTGACAATGCCTCTCACTCAGCACACTCTGCCTATCATCGGCACAAAGAGTTACGTTGAGTTCCCTCATTGGGACTATCGTCGTGTAAAGGGTCTTGGTGATGTCCAGCTCAATGATATTGTTGTATTCAACTATCCTGCAGGTGATACCATCTGCTATGAACCAATGTATCAGCAGCAAGATTTCTATCAGCTCAGTTATGACATTGGTAGTCAGCTTTGGGCACAGGAACATGCAGATTCGTTCAATATCAATACCTTGAACCGTCAGGATCAGTACAATCACTTCAAGGAGGTCTATGCTTTGGGCCGCCGCTACATAGACAACAACCCGAACACATTCGGTGATGTCGTATCACGCCCTACCGACCGCCGCGAGAATTATGTGAAGCGTTGTGTGGGTCTTCCTGGACAGACACTCCAGATTAAAGACCGTATTGTATATCTTGACGGCAAGCCTAATAAGGAACCAGAGAATGTGCAGTACACTTATCATCTCGAACTCCAGCAGGGCGTAAGTACATTTGACCTTATGGAGCGTTATGATGACCTTCTCAAGGAACTCTGCATCAGTCAGGAGGATTTGATGAGCCTCAACCAGAGTGGTTATATGCCAATGACAAAGCGTGCAGTCAAGGAACTGCTTGCTCACAAGGAACTCGTCAAGAATATCACTATCAACACTCAAGCAACAGTTGGTGACATCTATCCGCTTAATGCCGTTACAGGTTGGACTCGCGACAACTATGGTCCGGTTTGGATTCCAAAGAAAGGCGAGACAATTGACCTCACAATGGATAACATTGCTGTTTATGAACGTCCAATCCGTGTTTATGAGGGCAATGAACTCGAAGTTAAGAATAACCAGATTTACATAAACGGTCAGTTGGCTAAGTCATACACCTTCAAACTGGATTACTATTGGATGATGGGTGACAACCGCCACAACTCACTTGATTCTCGCTATTGGGGCTTTGTTCCAGAGGATCACATCGTAGGAAAGCCTATCTTCATCTGGTGGTCAAGCGACCCAGACCGTGCTGGTTTCAAGGGCGTTCGCTGGAACCGTATTGGCAAGATTGTAGACAATATAAAATAATGCTTGTACTTCCAAGTTATTATCTTCCCCCTATAAGTTGGTTCGCTGCTTTGAAAAGTGGCGAACCAATTGCTATTGAGGTATGGGAGAACTTCCAGAAGCAAGGATTGCGCAATCGCTGCTATATTGACTCACCAAACGGGAAATTGGCATTATCCATTCCTATAGACAAAAGCAATTTCTCAGAAAAGGGGAAATGTCTGATGAAGGATATCCGACTAAGCCATCAACTCGACTGGCAGCATCAACATTGGTTTGCATTCGAGACAAGCTATTATAACTCTCCATTCTTCGAATATCTACAGGACGACTTCCGTCCAATCTATGAAAAGGACTGGAAGTACCTCATTGACCTTAACGAGACTCTTATTACCAAATGCCTTGAATTGCTCGAACTGGATGTTCCACTCCAAAAAACTGACGATTACAAGGGTATATCCTTCGATGAAAAGGCAGATTTTGTGAGTTTCAATGGTACAAAACCTTATTATCAGGTATATCGCCACAAGCATGCATTTGAACAAAATCTGAGCATATTTGATTTGCTTATGAATATGGGCCCTGAGGCTTCATTGTATTTATAAATGAAAGTACACCTTGTTATATATAAAAGAAAGAAACCGGCTTCACAAATGCGAAACCGGTTCTTTTTTTAGTCCCCGCTGGGACTGAGAGAGACTTTTATTTATTTAACTATCATACGATCATCAATCAACATTCTATGAATGCTAATGGAAACAATCCAAGATAACCTACTATCTCAAACAAATACGGAAAATAAAGAGTGTTTCTAATTCCCTGATATTTTAATTGTTTCCAAGAGTCAGTCCAATATAACTCGGACTATATCCCATATTTCGTATTGCAAAGGTACGAAAAAAAAACGGATTGCACCAAATAATAATGAAAGAAAAAACTAAAAATTGAAGCAGAATCACTAATAATTTGCACAAAAACACAAATCTTCGCGGAAATGTTTAGGAAAATACGGTTTTCTTTCAAAATTGACTAAAACTACGAAAACAATAGCGTTTTTATCAACCGACAACACAACAAAATTTCGAATTTCCTATTTTTTTATATGGAAATTGGCAAAATTGTAGTTTTTTCACCTGAAATGATATAAAATAATCACAAAAACACTTGCACAAACTGATTCGATTTTGTATATTTGCAATAGCAATTCAATAATTTCCAAAAAAAGTTTCCAATCCCGATAAAAAGGGATGGTCATACTCACTATTTAAATTTAAGTTATCTTCGGAGGAAGAATGAACTAAATTCACAAAAAAGGCTGCATGGGAATGCGGTCTTTTTTTTGTGGCATCAAAAAGTGGAGCAAGAAGGACTCTTACTCCACACAAAAACAATCTATCAATCCTTAAAAGTTTGGTTTAACAAACCTAACTAATACTTATTTCTTTTTCATTTCGCCTCGGAAATATTTATTGAAGAATACTAACTGGTAATCAAGAGAGTTTCCCCAGTACTCTCCAGTATGTCCTCCTGGGCGTGTTGTGAAGTCATGATCAATGCCATGACCAAGCAAACGCTTGTGCAAATCCTTATTAACCTCAAGGAAAAAATCCGATTCACCACAATCAAATTCAATCTCAAGGTCATGGTTTTTGAGAGTTTTCACAAGTTCTACAACAGTGTGACTGTCCCAATCCCCCTTATTTGCAGCCATCTCGCCCAAAACATCTGGAATATTCCAGTTGAGAGGAAAAGGACGAATATCAACGCCACCACTCATACTTGCACATGCACCATAGAGATCTTTATGACGGAAAGCAAGGAACAATGCTCCATGACCACCCATGCTCAAACCAGTTATTGCTCGTCCTTCTCGAGAAGGAATTGTTTTGTAGTGGCTGTCAATATAACCGATAAGGTCAACTGTCATGAATGTCTCATACTGGAAATCCTTCAACTTTGGGCTATCAAAATACCATGAGTTGAGTGCAGAAGGTGTAACGAAAATCATTCCGTACTGATCAGCCAAATCGGGCAGATTCGGTTTGATTTCCAACCATGCACGAGAGTTACCATATGCACCATGAAGAAGATAAACTACAGGGTAAGACTTTTCTTCTGCCTTAATCTGAGCTTTCTTACCTTTTCCTTTTACCATTACCTTTGGTACAGAAGGCTTTACAACAATGACTTCAATGTCGCGGTTCATTACATCACTATGCAGAGTCAATGTGTCAATCTCGCCAGCAAAGGAAAGATTGAACGAGAAAAATGACAATGCAAGAATCAACAATGCAGTTATACTGTTCTTCATAATAGGATAATTCGCTTTTTTACTTTACAGGTGTAATTGTAATTCGACGCGTCTCAGGTTTATTTACATCGTAAATCTTCTTCACGAGCAGATCCATTTCGGAAGTCATAGCCTCACGGACTTCTGGATGTATCATCTTATCATATAGTTCACGGCGGGCTCCTACCCAACCATTTGTCTTCTGGCCCTCACGGAACACCTCTGCTGCATGTTCATCGTTTACATCGAGCAAACCTTTTTCAAGGAAGAAATCATACTGAAGCCAAGCATAATCACGGAACTGACGCTCAATTTCCCAACGAAGTTCGTTCAATGCCATAACCTTACACGCCTGCTGGTACTGAGGAGTGTGGCGATACAGAGCAAGGTTTACACCCGAAGCAAGTTCTTCTGCAGAGAATGTATCAACTAATACATCATCAACGAGCAACTGATACTTACCCTTCAAGCCCTGGACAGCAAAAGTTTCGTTGTCAATATCTTCCATAAAAGTAGGAATTACCTTAACAACCTCTGCCTGTGCCTTCTTCATACCCCAACCATGTGCTATTGTATCAAGAGGATAAGGAAGTGACTCTGCGAGATAATCGAAAGTGATTACACCCTTGGTGTTCTTCAAATTGCTGATTTCACAATTCTCACTCTTCAGAACTTTCTGGTTCTTTGCGTTGATGTTTACATCTGCAACACTCTTGCCGACCATACCCTGAGCCTTAAGGAAGAGATATGCCATCACCATATGGCCATTGTTATCGGGATGGATTCTGTCATTTCCGCAAATAGTAAATGTTGAGTCCTCTTTCTGGTACTTGTGGTTAAGTTCTGTCATAGGTGCGTTGAAATCAAGGAACTCCCAGTTGTTTGCCTTTGCAGCAGAATCCTGGAATGCAACTATCTTCTGCATATAAGTGTTCTTATTGCGGAAGATGTCATTATTGAACTTTGATGTATCATCATATGGAGAAGAACCTATAAGCACAATTCGTGTGTCTGTGAGTCCCTTAAGACGCTTCTCTATATCTTTATAATGTACGCGCGACCATTCAACCTTGCTATTGCCGAACTTCTCTGGTTCATTACCATTATATTCATAATAACCAGAATCGTTCATACCAAAAGTAAGAGTAATGACATTAGGACGCTTTGAGAACACATCACCATCAAGACGACGATAGATATTCTCTGAAGTATCTCCACCAATGCCACAGTTTGCCATCCACATTTCCTGATATGGGAAATGAGTCATGTAGTAGAGCCAGATATAACTATGATAGTGTCCACCATCAGTAATACTATTACCTACAAAAGCCACACGATCACCCTTCTTAAAAGGAGCAACTTCCTGTGCAGATACAGATACACAGAAAATAAATGCAGAAACCAAAAGAACAAAAATTCGTTTCATTGTCTATGTTTGTTAAATGTTATATTATTCTACTTTATTACCTTCTTCCCACCAATTATGTACAAGCCTTTTTGTTGAGTGGAATTCACACGCTGGCCATTGATATTGTATATCCTGCCATCATTTGATGTGGTATTTTTGTTGAAATTAGTGTTAACATCTTCTATGCCATTAACAACAGCACCTGTTGTTTCGGCATAGTTGTACTGCTTCACGAGAACCTTAGTATTGCCATGTGTAAGAGCCTCATCATATTCCATATTGACAATCTGACTCTCGCCTGGCATCAAAGTGATGTAATTCTCGTCCATTATCACTGGAAGTATTCTACGGCCGTTTTCGTCAACAAGTCGCATTCTTAAAGCAAAGGCGACAGAAGAAGCCGGGTTGGATATCTTGACGCACATGTGTCTTACGCCTTCTTCAACCGAAGTTGAGAGAACTTCACAAGTTACTCCTGCCTCTGCAATATTATTCAGATTCTGATAGTTATGAGAAGACGACGCTTTATTCTTCCAATAGAAGTTCTGCGATATGAGGTTTCCACCAGCATCATACAATTTCAATCGCAGGAAGAACATTGTACTTGCAATTCCCGACAAGCGACCACTATGGCCATCATCAGGAGTATTCATATTTGTCACTTTCTTTACAGCATTTTGCGTCACAGAGATATTGCTATATGAACCCGAAGCAGCATCATACTTCGCACCAGTCATCTTATATGCCTCAATTTCCGCACGCATTCCACTGAGATCTTTTCCTGTTGTATTAATGATATCAACATCATTACTATAACAGTTCCACTGGATGTGAACTGGTTCACATGCTTTTTTCGCGCCCCAATAGATACCAGTCATATCAAAAAAGTAGTCGTAGGTCTGCCATAGATGCGAAGGATATGCAGGCTGGCTCATCCAATATAGGAGTCCTGTTGCCGTGTTCCACAAATGAGCATTCCAACCTTCAAATGCAGCTTTGGAAACTTCTATGTTAAGAAGTTGAGCACGCTCACAGAACTGTTCTGCACCAGAGCAGGTTCCATAATTAGTCTCCACCTTATTATAATAGTCACTGGCAGAAGCACCTCCACCATATGCACCATCATCGCTGAAGAAATGCTTTTCCCAAATATCATTGCGTGGCCACATCTTGTCGGCAGGAGTGAACTCAAGCATACTCTCATAGGTATCAAAAGCACCTGAACCAAGTTCTGAGCGGAATCCCCAGTCAACCTTGTCGCCTTTGTCGCCTCCACCTCCCCAGATACCATCATCAAAATAGTCCTCTGGCCAGAAACTCTGCCACCAACCAGAACCCGAAAGGCCCCAACCTGTATTATCTTTTGCATTATACGCTGCTGCTGTGTAGTATCCATTATGGGAATTTGGCATATACACACGCTCGCCTCCATCGTAAGTAGCAATGATATCACGAAGGGCGTCATTCAGTTCATCATAAGGCCAGCCTTCATTATCAGCGCACCAAACAGCCTCACAAGGATGATTACGCAAGCGGATAACCTTGTCGCGAGCATTTGCAAGGAATTCCGTACGGTCATCAGGACCTGTAAGTCCTACATAAGGGCCCGTCAACCAGAAATCATCCCATACCATTATTCCATACTTGTCGCAAGCATCATAGAACTCCTCATCTGTGACACATCCTGTCCAACAGCGAATCATATTGAAATTCATGTCCTTATGGAGTTTTATCCTAAGATCGTACTCGGCATCATGAGTGCGAAGCATGTATTCCGACATTCCCCAGTTACCTCCCTTGCAATAGATCTTCTTTCCATTGAGATGCACTACAAAGGCAGTATTTTCCTTGGTATAAGAATACTCACGAATACCAAATGTCTGAGAGAAACTATCTATCTGCTTTCCTTCTCTCTCTACTTCAAAATCACAAGTGTAAAGGTTTGGCTCTCCATACCCATTTGGCCACCAGAGTGAAGGATTTTCAATTGTCACATTAGGCATTATGATATCGATAGAGTCGCCTGCGGCAAGAGTAACATTTTTGGTGACAGACTTATTGCCTGGAAAGATAGTTGCTTTGACTTTTACCGTCTGTGATTCAGCAGTAAGGTTCACCAAACTTGTCTGTGGCTTTACCACTGCCTTCGTGTAATTATCACTGAGAGTAGTACGAATCCATGGGTCGCGAACAGTCACATCACCCACGACTTCAAGATACACATCATTAGTAATTCCTGTATTCAATCCAGGAACATAAGGCATCCAGTCCCAACTGTGAGAGGCAACATATGTAGGGCAGCAATAGTTGACAAAACTTGATGTACGAGGAAGCCACTCCGACTTCATCATCATAATCTTCACTGCAAGGAAGTTGTCCTTGTCCTGAAGAAGGTCTGTAATGTCGTATCTTACCTTGAGAACATGTCCCTTGATTGTACCAATCTTTTTTCCATTAAGGAACACATAAGCAGTACGGTTTATTCCCTCAAAAGTAAGGATTGTTCGAGTACGACCTTCTTCTGCCGATACAGGACGATCGAAACTGGTACGATACCAATGGGCTACATTATACTTTGTTTCATCAACATGATAGATATTATCCGAGAAGTTTGGATCCTCTTCCTCACCTGCTGCCACATAAGCAGCAAAGGCAGTACCAGGTACAATTCCATCTATTGATGATTCTGGTTGCCATGTTGGTTTTGATACTCTCACATCAGCAGGCATAGAACCTGTAGCACCAAACAATTGCCACTTTTGTCCTGCATAACTACTTAGAGATATCTTTTCGTTTGCCATCGCTAACTGTGTCGCGAAAAGCAACACGAGGAGCAAATAGAGACCTTTCTTCATAAATAATACCTTTTTTCTCGTTCACCTCCGAACCGGATGTTATTCCGACTCGGAGGGATTATTGATTTTTATTCAAATGAAGGTGGAACTGCACCTGTACCCCATTTCTTGTTAGGAGTTGCAGAGGTTGTATAATTAAGTGTACCACCATTTACGAGATCCTCCCATGAAATCCATGTTTCGTTGAATACCTTTCCATTGAACTTCAACGCACTTGTATAAGGATTCTTCTCGCTACCACCAGTAACTATGATATCACCTTTTGGCAAATGAACAACAGCCTTCTCAAACATTGGAGTATTCAAAGCGAAACCTCCAATTCCAGGTATTTCAGGATAAAGACCGAGACAAGTCCAAACATACCAAGCACCCATTGAACCAAGGTCGTCATTTCCTGGCAAACCATTCTTTGTGCTCTTATACTGCTCATCAAGTGTACGGCGAAGAACCTGAGATGTTTTCCAAGGCAGACCACACCAGTTGTAAACCCATGGAATGCCCCAACTTGGTTCATTACCAGAAGCAAACCACTCATCACCGTAACCTGCATCAAGACGCTTAAAGTATTCGTCAAGACGCTTCTCTGCATTTGCATTACCACCAAGAAGGTCGATAAGACCCTTGATATTGTAAGGAACCATCCAGAAATAATCCTTATAGGTTGCCTCGCGCCAATCTTCACCAATATTCTTCCATGAGCCATCAGGATTGCGTGACTGCAACCATTGTGTTTCTGGATTCCAAAGATTCTTCCATGAACGAGCAAAGTGGAAATAACGCCAAGAAGAGAACTCATCGCCTGCTGCATGAAGTGCAAACTGAGCAATAGCAAAGTCGGCAGAAGTATATTCCAACTGGATTGATGCAGGACAATAGCCTTTATCAAGATACTGCTTCAAATGAGGACGAGTCTCCTGATCCTGCGACTTTGCGCCAGGTACTTCTGCACCCTTGCGCATAACCTCGAATATTGGTTTTGGATCATAGTTGCGCGCACCAAAAGCCCAAGCATTTGAAATCAGGATTGAAGAAGGGTCACCCTGCATGATGCCAGTTTCAATATTTGCCATTACCCAACGAGGAAGCGAACCGCCACTCTGTACCGCAAAGTCATAATGAGAGGTAACAATATCCGATGCTACATCAGGTTCAATAATTGAGAGCAACTGAATCTGTGTACGATATGTGTCCCAATTAGAGAACTGGGTATATTGCTTGAAATTAGTCTTGTGTATCTGGAAATCTGCACCCATATACTCCCCATTCACATCATTGCAAACACTTGGATGAATGAATGCACGATAGAGATGTGTATAGAACTGCTGAACGCGGTCAAGGTCATTCTTTCCTGAAAGTTCTATCTTGCCAAGGAATTCATTCCACTTACTCTCGCAGGCAGACTGAACGGCAGCAAAGTCCCATGACTGATTCTCGGCCTTGAGATTTGCCTTTGCATTATCCACACTTACATACGAAACACCTACACGATACTGAATCTGTTTCTGATTTGCCACATCAAATGTGAAGTAAACGCCTGAGTATTCGCCCTGAGCAAAATCAGAACCCGGATGGAGTTCCTTATGCTTCCAAGTTCCGGTAGCAACAGCATCCTGGTCGAATTCTGCATAGAAGAAAACTTTGTAATGTGTTGGTAAACCACAGAACGAACCGCCATCAGCATAACCTTCAACAGTGCGTGGTGAAGTGATTACTACAGCTGCCTCAGAAATTTTGTTTCCCGCAAGACCTGCACCAATGATGACGGTACCCTTCTGTTCGTTGGCAGAATAGGTGTAGCGAGCCATACCTGTGCGCTCTGTCACTGTGAGTTCTGCCTTAATATCATTCTGCACCATCGCCTTGTAGTATCCAGCATGGCCTTCTTCATCCGAGACTGTAATTTTTGCATTGCGAATCATGTCGGGAGACGCCTTCAACTCGCCCTTCAATGGGAAAGTTGGGAAATTACCCATATGCTCGCAACCACCACCACTCGCCTGATTAATAACGAAACCTGCATTTTTAGCAAAGTAAGAAGGTGTGAACTGCACCATTCCGTGTGGATAGGTAGCGCCAGGATAGAGATAGCCAGAGGTCAAACCAGCCCCCTGAGTACCAATGAGGGTATTGACTTTACCTGCGAGTCCCTGAGCACTGGCTGTGACAACCAATGCAGAAAGGACAATGATTGATAATAATTTCTTCATTATGGTTGATTGATTGTTATTGTGATCTTATCTTCTGCGCTGACCGCGCATTGCAGTTGATACAGAATATGGAGCTGCCTCCTTTGAGATGTTGCGCTGCTTGTTTGGTGTCGCGCCCATCTTGAACTTCAGCGTTCCGCCCTTATTCATATCGTCATAAGTAATGTAATTCTTTGTAAGATTCTGACCGTTCAACAGACCGCTCTGGATATAAACGTTTTCCTTTGAGTTGCCTTCTGCCTCAATGACAAACTTGTTTCCATTCTCCATTGTGATTGTTGCCTTAGGGAATACAGGAGAACCGATTACATACTGGTTTGTACCAGGGGTTACAGCGTAGATTCCAAGTGCAGAGAGTACATACCATGAAGACATACCGCCCTGATCCTCATCACCAGGGAATCCATCCTCTGTTGCATTATAAAGGCGACTCATAATCTGGCGAATCCAGTATTGTGTCTTCCAAGGTTGTCCTGCATAAGAGTAGAGATAAGCCATATGCTGAATTGGCTGATTACCGTGAGCATACTGACCCATTTCTGCTTTCTGCATCTCTACCATTTCATGAATCATACCACCATACCATGCAGGATGAACATCGTTTGAAATAGAGAATACAGAATCAATCTTATTACAGAACGCCTCGTCTGAGCCAAAGAGACGGATAAGACCTTCTACATCATGGAATACAGACCAAATGTAATGCCAAGCGTTTCCTTCTGTATATGGACCACCCCATGCCAATGGGTCAAATGGCTCATAGAAATTACCATTCATCAAACGGCCACGGAAGAATCCCGTCTCCTTATCCCAAAGGTTGCGATAGTTGAACATCTGCTTTGCGAATACCTGCTCATAGAATTTGTTTCCGCAAGACTTAGCCAACTGATAAGCGCACCAGTCATCGTAAGCATATTCAAGAGTCTGAGTTACTGAACCATGAGATTCTGGGAAAGCAACATATCCACGCTGCCAATACTCTTTCCAACCAGCACGACCATTAGCACCACCAAGAGGGCCCTTGTTCATTGCCTCGTGAGCATAGGCAACAAGTGCTGAATCTGGGTCGAAGTTGCGGATTCCCTTTGCCCAAGCATCAGCCATGAGTGAAATAGAGTGGTTACCACACATACCACCTGTCTCACCTGGGAATGACCAAGATGGCAACCAGCCAAACTGCTTATAAACATCCAGCATTGCATTCATGTACTGACCCTGCTGTGTAGGATGGAGAATATTTGTCAATGGGAACTGACTGCGGAATGTATCCCAGAATCCATTATCTGTGAACATATATCCGTCATAAACATTTCCATCGTATGGACTATAATAATAAGGTGTGCCATCCTCCTTCAACTCATAGAACTTACGAGAGAAAAGGTTTGAACGATAGAGGCATGAGTAGAATGTTTGAGTATCC
This sequence comes from Prevotellaceae bacterium UBA1726, assembly GCA_002316005.1. Classification (GTDB taxonomy): domain Bacteria; phylum Bacteroidota; class Bacteroidia; order Bacteroidales; family Bacteroidaceae; genus Prevotella. The sequence continues at coordinate 55,968 of DCIM01000087.1, forward strand.
TCGAGCGAGCCTCCTTCTACAACGATGCGGCCAAGAACCTCGTTCCATACCTTCTGGCCACGAGCCTTTGTTGCCTCAAGATTCTTGTCGGCACCAAGTTCCTTCTTCAGAGTAAGTGCTGCCTGCTCAGGAGTGATATACGAAGATGCAGCCTTTGCCTGAACCTTTGCACCCTTCTTGAACTTCAGATAAGCACCATAGCGCTTGCCCGAACCTGTGGTCTGCTTAGCGAAAATCTGCTTTCCCTCGCCTTCCCAGATACCATAATCCTCAAACTTCTGGTCGAACTGGATAACGAAATAGTTGCGGAAGTTCTCGCTGTGGTTTACGAAACGCTGATTGTTTACCCAACCACGAATCTGCTTCTTCTCTGGGTCGATAGTGATATCACTCATACCAGTGTAACCATCAATGATGAGATATGCATCGCCAGTCTTAGGATATGTGAAACGGAAATGTACACCGCGTTCTGTTGTAGAGAACTCTGTACGGATCCCATTATCAAATTTCACTGTATAATAATTAGGACGACCCAACTCGTTCTTGTGCGAGAATTTTGCACCGCGCTTGTCTGGGTCAACCTGAAGTGTGCCTACCTCTGGGAAGAATGTATAAACAGCATAATCGCTAACCCAAGGAGAGCACTGATGGCTCTGTCCAAAACCACGAATCTCGTCTGCATCATACAGATACTTGAAACCCTCACCGTTAGGACCTGTCTGGGGTGTCCACATGTGCTGAGCAAAAGGCATAGCTGTTGCAGGAAAAGTGTTTCCATGCGAAAGGCCGAAATTCGAGTGAGTACCCTGAAGGGTATTAACATACTGCGTAAGGTCTTTCTGCTGAGCAAAAGCAACAAGGCCGATCATCAGCAAAAGAGAAGTCGAGATAAATCTGATTGTCTTCATTTTGATATATAATTTTTGTATTGTTTATTACGTTTAGGTTGAATCTTTGGCATGAGCCTTAATCTCATGTTGCAAAATTACAAAAAATGAAGCGAAGTAATTATCAAAAGCGAATAAATAACTATCAATTTTGAACACAAATCCCCAAACCTTCAGATTTTTCCAATTGAGAGAGTTTGTCCCCACGCTGAAAAACAAATGTCCCCACATTAGAAAACAACTGTCCCCACGCCTTGGGGACAAAAAGAAAAAGGCCATCCCACAAGAGATGACCTTTTATCTGTTTATTACGTTAAGCCTATTCTATTGTTCTTCCTCATTCTGGATATTACAATAGAAATATGGTTTACTACTTAGAATCCAATTGCAACACCGAAGTTGACTACTCGCTGGTTCATGTAAGCATCACCTGCAGTATTTGTTGAAATTTCAGGATCCTGCTGATACTTGCTGTAGTTGGTCCAAGTGAAGAGGTTGTAGGCATTCATATACAAACGGAGAGAACTGATTGCCTTTGGCAGAATCTTCTCAGGGAATGTATAAGAGAGGTCGATTGTCTTCAAACGAATATACATAGCGTCAATGAGCCAGAAGTCAGACATATAAACCTCTGCAGAGTTTACTGTAGAAGGGTTGCTTGTCAGACGAGGGAAGAGTATCTCTTCACCGTTCATATAGCGCTCAAGTGTCCATGCCGACTGATGGATTGGCTGGAACTGCGACTTGAACGGCTCAATACCAGTACCTACAACTGAGAAACTGTAGTTGAATGAACCCTGGAAGAGGATACTCAAAGTAAGGCCCTTCCAGTTACCGCCGATTGTCCAACCGAGAGTAGTGTTAGGGAGATTTGGCTTACCGATTGCCATCTTGTCGTAGTCGTCAATAACACCATCTCCGTTAAGGTCGGCATACTTCAAGTCACCGGCCTGAATTGGGGTGTCGATGTTTGGTACTGCAGGAGCATTGGCATCACCAGCCTCAATGAGTGCAATATCCTCAGGTGTGTAGTAACCAATCCAGTGATAACCGAATGGCTGGCTGATTGAATGACCAGTCTGTGCAAGCCATGGATAACGCTGCTGAGCCTCTGCCTGATAGATAATCTTATTCTTTGCATAAGAGAATACGAAGTTTGTGTTGAAGCCCCAGTCACCCCAGTTGTTATGATAACCTACCTGACCATCAAAACCCTGGTTCTGTGTCTCAGCTACATTCTCTGGAGATGTACCTACACCGAGAACCTCTGGAATATCATAACGATAAACCAACTGATCGTAACGGTAATCGTAGAAGTAATCGACTGTGAGCGAGAAGTGGTTCATGAAGTTGAAATCAAGACCGACATCAAACTTGCGAGCCTTCTCCCATGTTACGAGAGGATTGCCGATGGCACCTTCTTTATAACCCTGACTTGCTGCAGAAATATACTCTCCGAAGTAGTAAGAGTTTGCACTTTCGTAAGTAGTATTATAGAGATAACGATCGCCCATAGCAACATCCGAACCTACAATACCATAAGATGTACGGAGCTTGAGAAGGTCAACCTTATCTGTGAGTTTCTTGAACCATGGTTCCTCTGAGATGTTCCAACCTAAACCAAGTGCAGGGAAGAGACCATAACGATGATCGGCAGCAAAACGGTCAGAACCGTTATATGCTGTATTGAGGTCGAGGAGATAGCGGTTCTTATACTTATAAGAAAGTTTCAAGGTCATACCTGTGAACTTATCTGGCACCTTCTCGCCCGAACTCTCAAGAGTTGTACTCTCGCGATTGTAGAGAAGCATTGCGTTGACATCATGACCGCCCTTGAATTCACGCTGATAGTTGAGCGAGAGAAGGAGGTTTAAGTCCTTGCGGCTTGTATTTGAACCACCGCCTACGAGATATGTTCCTGGTGTATATATTCCATCAGGGTTGATATTATATCCACCTGTTGCCGAATCATAATGATATGTAGGATAGTCACCACGAATCACGCTACGGAAGTTCTCGTCAATTGTAGAGTAAGCCAATCGTGCAGTTGAAGAAAGTCCAGGAGTGATGAAGTCCATCTTCCAGTTTGCACTATAGAGGAGGTTGTTATCTGTACGGCGTGTACGGCTATAACCTTCATTGGCAAGACGGGCATTCAATGTAGGGTCGGAATCATCAGTATCGTAGAGATAAGCATATGTTCCGTTAGGGTTCATCACAGGAGCAGAATAAGGATGCATCTCGTTCCAGTTATAAATCTGACCAGTAGCATTGAGACTACGAGGTTGGTTGATGTTCATGAAACGGGAAGTGATGTCAAATCGCATTGAGAGGTTCTTTGTCACATCAAAGTCGATATTGCTTCGATATGTGAAACGATTGTACTTGTAGTTAGGGTCAACACCTTCCTTATTATCGGCTGTCGAAAAGTTTCTCACAAGACCGTTCTGTGTGAAGTAACCCAAAGATACGAAATAACGGAGTTTATTCGAACCACCCGAGATATCAATATTAGTGTTTGACTGCTGTGCTGTCTTCTTGAAAATCTCATTATACCAGTTTACATCTGGATATCCGTAAGGGTCATCTCCTGTACGGAAATGCTCAAGGTCGGTATCGCTCCATTGTGCCTGCAATCCATCATTTGCATATGCCTCGTTTACGAGCTGAGCTGTGTTATACGAATTGAGGAACTTTGGAGTGCGTACAGGAGTCTGCATACCAGTCTCTGCACGGACATTGATTTTTGGTTTACCCTCAATACCACGACGAGTCTTTACAACGAGCACACCATTAGCACCCTTGATACCATAGATGGCTGTTGTTGAAGCATCTTTCAAAATTGAGATGCTCTCAATTTCGTTGGTGTTGATCTGCGACAACTGGTCATACGAGTATTCCACATCATCAACAATGATAAGAGGTTGGTTACCTGCAGAGTTCAATGAACTCACACCACGGATGAAGAAATCAGAAGCATCCTTACCAGGCTGACCTGAACGCTGCTGTGAGAAATAGCCAGGGAGTTTACCAGCAAGTGCATTCTGAACACTACTTACTGGCACCTTCTGGAGTTCCTTACCCTGAATGGCACTGACAGCACCAGTCAATGTGATACGCTTTGTCGAACCATAACCAACAACGATGACTTCGTTGAGGTCGCTATTCTCTGACTCCATACTCACATCAATTGTCTTACGACCACGGGTAGCAACCTCTTGATCCTTGAAACCGATATAAGAGAACTGCAATGTGGCATTACTTGGCACATCGATAGTATAACGGCCGTCAATATCGGTGATTGCTGCAGCCTTAGCACCTTTAACCTTAACGGTAACACCAACCAATGGTTCATTGTCGTCAGCAGAGACAACAGTACCTTTGACTGTATTCTGAGCGAAAGCAACTGTTACAATGCTCAGAAAGAATAGTATACTAAGAAATTTCTTCATAATTATTTCCAGTTAGGGTTTTGAACCATTTTATTGTTCTTATTCACCTCATCATAAGGAATTGGGTAGAAATAGCGTTTGTTGTCCCAGTTCACCTTGACGAGGTCGATAGGATTGTAAGTAACAGAATTGCTACCAACTACGATAGACATACCACGAAGTGGTGTCTCGAAGATCTTCTCTGCCTCACGCCAACGACGGATATCATAGAAGCGCATCTCCTCGAATGCCATTTCTATACGACGCTCATTGCGGATAACCTCGCGCATCTCTTCCTTTGTCATATCAGGAGTAAGACCATAGTAGCCCTGAGTCAAACCGTATGATGTAGCATCCTTTGCAGTACCTGCTGCAATACCCGCACGTTTACGAATCTGGAAGAGGATGTCATAGACATCAGCATTTGGCGCGTCGAGCGATTCATTGAGGGCTTCGGCATAGTTGAGCATAATTTCTGCATAACGGAATATCATCCAGTAATGAAGAACAGAAGAATACTCTGTCGCTGCAGTAAAGTCGCCCATGAACTTATGCATGAAGTAACCTGTGCGTGAGTATTCGCCACCACTTGTTGGGTTGTGCGAACCGCCCTGATGGAGGTCAAGGGTTGTACCGAGCCACTTATAACCGTTATAGAAAACTGTTGAAGTGAGGCGTGGGTCACGATTTGCATAAGGGTTCTGTGGATCATAAACATATTTCTTGCTTTCACCAATCTTCTTGCCGTCGAGCATAGGGAATGCATCAACGAGATTCTGTGTTGGATTGGTACGACCATTACCCAATGAGTTACCAGAGAAACCAAGAGGACCGTTCTTCTTCTCAATGTCAGTAGAGTTACCTCCCTGACGGAAGAATATCACTTCCTGATTGACAGCATTTGTCCAGAATGTGAGGAAGATATTGTCATACTTACGAGCCAGTTTGTGTGCTGTCTGAGTGTCAAGAAATTCCTTTGCAGCCTCAGCAGCGCGTGCCCAACGACTTGCATCGTACGAAGCATAACCAACAAGTTCGTTACCTGGTTCAATAGGATTCTCGTTGTAGAGTGGCGATGCGGCATAAAGCAATACGCGACTCTTCAATGCCATTGCTGCAGCATCAGTGATACGCTCTGCGTTGAGTGAAGGGTTGACGATAGGATATGAACGTAACTGATAACGGATGGCGTCCATCTCGCTTACGATATACTCCACACACTCGGCAAAAGTATTACGAGGCAACTCCACATCATCATTGATATCGAGCACTCTGTCGCCCATGAGTGGCACACCACCATAACGCTCAAGCAACTGGAAATAGAACCATGCACGCAACCAACGGCATTCTGCCTTCAGAACAGAGTTTGTTGTTGCCTCTTCGCCAAGGGCGTTGACAATCTTTGTATTGAAAGGAACAACATCGATATTCTGGATAAAGATGTTACACTTACGAATCATCTCGTAGTAACTACCCCAAATCATGTCTGACGCTATAGTATTTGCCGAAGTGTACTGGCCCATCTGAATTTTGTACACATCTGGCGATGAAGACATCTTGATTGAAACAGCATCGTCTGTAGCAGCATCAAGATAATCGCCATTCACACGATTATGGCCACTACCCAACTCATTATAAATGCTGTTGAGCCAACCCTGTGCCTTCAAACCTGCCGAGTCGGTTACTGAGAATACATAATCTATGGTGTAGTTGTCAACAGGGAGTGTCTCATATCCGTCGTTACAAGATACGAGGATTCCTGCAAGAGCGACAACTGTAAAGACTATACTCTTATATAATTTCATAATAATCTCCTCCTTTAGAATTTAAGATTAATACCTGTGAAGATTGTACGCTGCAATGGAGTATTTGTATACGATGTCACCTCTGGGTCAACAAGGTTGCAAGGTGAGAAGGTAACAAGATTCTGCGCATTTACAAACACCTTCACACGAAGACCGCCAAGGACATTGCGGCAGAAGAGTTCTGGCAGATTGTAAGCCAACGAGATGTTCTTCAGGCGAATATAGTTGCCGTTGAACACCCAAAGGCTTGAGTTGTAGCCATTGCCGTAGTTATAGTCGTTGCCACCTACCGAGAGGCGTGGGTAACGCGCTGTTGCTGCTGTCTCTGGAGTCCAGCGTGCCAAGAGATTCTCGTAAGCCTGTCCGTATGTACTTCCTACCGACTGGAAACCTTCAAGGAGTGTTCGGTCGTTGATGTAGATATCACGGTTGTAAGCACCCTGCCAGAACATTGAGAATTCAAGTCCCTTCCATTCAAGACCAAGGTCAAGGCCGAAGTAACAGAGTGGTTTGTCACCTGCAATGATAGTGCGGTCGTAACTGTCGATGACACCATCTTTGTTCAGGTCCTTGTACTTCACATCACCAGGCTGGATATTGTCAAAGCCGTCCATTACTGGATAACCATTTGCTATATCCTGTGCTGTGAGGAATCCGTCAGCAACAAGACCGAATACAGAATTTACGCTATGACCCGTCTGGCACATATAATCGTAAGGCTGTGTCTGCTCGTCCATGAAGAGGAGTTTGTTGCTTTCAATATTCCAGTTGCCCGAGATGTAATAATTCAAATCACCAATATGGTCTTGCCATGTGAGCGAAATCTCGGCACCGGTCTCTCTAATCTTACCGATATTCTCTGCAGGATATGTAGTACCTATGAGAAGGACGCTCTTACCACGCTGCTGAAGAATATCAAAGTACTTGTCATTATAGTAGTCGAGTGTCAACTTCAGGCGATTGCTGAGGAAGTTCGCATCAAGACCGATATTCAACTTGTATGCCTTTTCCCATGTCACATAAGGGTTGGCAAGACCGTTTTCTGATACAAAATAGTAACCAGGCGATGTCATACCGGTACCTGCGATGTAGTAACCGATGTTGTTGTCTGAGTAAGTCTGACGCCAGTTGTAATAGCCAGAGTTGTTGATACCATTACCTGTGTAACCGAATACAGCGCGGAGTTTGAGTTTTTCAACCCATGAAGCCGACTCCATGAAGTTCTCCTTTGCCATATCCCAACCAAGACCTGCTGCCCAGAAGTTACCCCAGCGGTTGCCTGGAGAGTAGCGGTTGTAATAGCTCTGTGTCACGGCAATCTGAGCGAAGTAACGCTTTGCGTAGTCATAGCTTACCTTCTCCATGATATTTGAAGGAAGTGAAGGAAGGTCGTAATTGATAAGTTCGTGGCGTGTATCGCCTGCCAAACTTGCCGAGATGTTATGCAAACCGAACGAGTTGTCATATTCTGCAGCAACCTTTCCGTAAAGGTAGCGGTAGCATGACACATCACTGTAGTTATTTGTCTGTGCACTTGGGCTGCCGTAGAGAGTATAGACAGGCTCGCCTGCATCGTCATAAGAATAAGCATATACTGTGGCACGCTTTGTACGAGTGATGGCTGTAGCACTTTGAGAAGAAACACTACCGGTAGCATTTACCTGAAGTCCCTTCACCATCTTGCTGAAATCATAGTTGAGTTTCAATGTGGCCATAATGTCGCGGGCGTTGTCGCTGATGTATCCAGAGTTCTGTGCCTGGCTCTTGAGGTTGTTTGTATATGAAACATTACCACCCCATGTGCCATTTGGATTCAATACCGGATAAGAGTTGTTGGCTGTTGTGTAGATGTTCTTCATCAACTCGCTGTAACCGCTTCCTGTACCACCTGGCTGATTTCCTTCGTGAATACGTCCAAGGGCTGTCATCGTTGCTGTGAATTCATCAGTAACATTGATGTTCACCTTCGAAGAAATCATGTAGCGGTTCAGGTTCAAGTTGGTGTTGTAGGCAGCATCCTTGTCTGTCTTGAACAAGCCCTTCTCGTTCAGATAACCGATTGAGAAGAAATACTGAGCACGCTCACCGCCACCTGATACATTCAGGTTGTAAGACTGGCTGATAGCATTCTTTGCAAGGAGTTCGTCATACCAGTTGACATTTGGATAAGCGTAAGGGTCGGACTGATTCTGGTATTGTGCGTAAGCGGCATAGTCATAGAGTGGCGACTGTCCGTCGTTCTGCAATGCCTCGTTGAGGAGGTAAGCATACTTGCCGGCCGAGAGTGGTTTCATGCTGTTCACGCTGTTGTGCAATCCAATCTTCGATGTGAACGAAAGATGGAGAGGTCCCTTTGTAGGGTTCTTTGTTGTGATTACCATTGCGCCACGCGAACTACGCATACCGAGGAACATAGAAGAGAGAGCATCTTTCTGCAACGATACTGTCTCTATGCATTCTGGGTCGATAGAAAAGAGGTCGCGCTCAATTCCGTCAACATATACCACAGGAGCATTGCCTCGTGAAGAGAAACTGAACTGTGTATTGTCGCTTGGTGCGGTATTGCCGAAGTTTGCTGGCAACGAACCAGAGAACGAACCTTGTGAGTTGTTTGTGATGTTGGCGATAGAGAAACCGCGCTGTGCCTGAACATTAAGTCCGTTCATACGCCCCTGAAGAGCGGTGAGGATGTTTGGAGCAAGATACTTCTCAATATCCTTGCCTTCAACAATCGATGCCGAACCGAGGAAGTCCTCGTTCTTTGTCACCTTGCCAAAAGCGTCAGTGATATCAGGATTCACCTTCACAGCAAGGGCTGTAAGATGGAAGACAACATTCTTCTTTCCCTTCACCTTACCGACTTTCACTTCTTTGGTCATAAAATCAGGATGAGTGAAGACAAGTGTCTTTCCTGATGTCAAATCGCATTCGAATGTACCGTCACTATTCGAAATGACAGCCTTTCCTGTTGCCTTGTCTGTGACAGAGGCTCCAGCGATAGGAGCATTATGCTGATCGGCTACTACACATTGGAGTGTCTGTGCCACTATGCTCTGTGGCAAGAGCCACATACCCACAACGACAGCGACAACCAACACTCGGCGCCATATTTTGTTACTTGTTATCATATTCTTTTATCTGTTTTGATAATTGCTGAAAATGCCAGTGATATTAGTTACACAGGAACTGGAAAGAGAATGGAACCTTCTCTGATGGCAGTGGTTCATCCAACTGTTCCTTATCATCATCACTCTGAGTGATTTTCACCGAACCATCCTTGTTTGTGAATGAGTAAGAGATGTTTTCAATCACTTCACCTTCTGGAATACCGAAGAAACCGGTTGGCCAGATTGTGATAGTAAAGATCTTCGACAAAGCATCCTCACGGCGCATTAGTGTCTCTGCATCCTTCTTTGTCACTGTGTATTTCTTACCTGTGTCGGTTGTTGCTGTTGCCTCGAAATAAATCTCATCGTAGTTGTTAAGTTCATTGTCGGCAACATAGCCAAGGTAACTGAAAGTGATGTAGTCGTCCTGAAGCGAAGCCATTGGCGACACCTTGTTGTAGTGGTTGTTACAGAAGTCAAGAACAAGTCCCGAACCACCTACAACCTCAAAGCATTCTGAAGCATAGATAACCTTCTTATGACGCTCATCGGTACTGAAACCGTCGTCTGTGTGGTTGACGAAGAAAGCAGGATGGAACTTCATATTCTCCTTACCCGCCTTCATGCGTACATATATAGTATAGTTAGGCTTCTGACCTGAAGAAATGTCCCATGCGAGGTCGGTCTGGAAAACTATCCATTCCATATCGTCAAGAACATTTGTGCCAACACCGAACTCCTGGTCAAGACATTCTGTCCATGTACGGCCCTGGCCGTTCTTTGGAAGATTCGACGATGGGATAAGGCTCATCGACATCTCCTCATCACGGTCGTCGGCAAGGTCGCAGCAATATGTCACGCGTGCACTCTGTGCTGCATTCCATGACTTTGGCACAAGCATGGCAAACACGAAGTTTGTGCTGTTTGTTGTTGATTGGCACTCTATGTATCCGTTCACGGTGAACTTCACATTCTCTCCTGCATAACACCATGCACCTCTCTGTCCGTCATGCTCCTGAAGGATGTCGTATCCTGTCAGATAGACGCAACCAGTAGCAACTGCAGAGATAACCAATGCAAGAACTAATCCGCAGAGAGCATTCTGCTTCGTAAGCAGACTTTTCATATTAATCTTCTTCATAGTTTATTTCTTTTGCATTGTGTAAACATAACTATTCGAACCGCATCCTGGTGAGAGTTTCACCTGCAAACTGCGGATTCCGTCAACAGAAGGATAGTTGAACTCCACTTCCGACTGTCCTTCCTTGCCACTCTCCTCGAAGAAGATACGGAATGGATACTGTGGATCATCGGTGGTCCATTTACCCTCGTTCTTTGTAACGAAAGGCAGATAGTTGTCAATCTTGTATGTACCGTCCTCTTTCAGGTGAAGCACGAACTTAGTGAAGTCCACCCTGTCGGTAATGTCGATGCTGTTACGAGTCACAGTACTGATAACCCAGTCACCGCTGAGGTTCTTGGTAGCCTCTGTCACATCGTATGCATCTTCTTCCAATCCGAATGTCGAGCACGACGCAAGCGCCAGTGCCAACAGACCGAAGATATATAATCTGAATTGTTTCATTGTTTTCTTGTGTTATAATAATCTTTTCCTTTCCGAGCAAAGCTGGTAGGGATTATTCGTAATATGGATTCTGAACCAGTGTTGGCTGCTTCACTGTCTCGTCATATGGGAGTGGGAAGAAGTACATCTTCTTTGTGAACACATGATTACGAACTACGAAATACTCACCTGAGAACGAAGTGCCTGTACGAGTCACAGCGTAACCATACATAGGACCATTGTCTGTCTGCTCTGCAATCATCCAGCGACGGACATCATAGAAGCGGAATCCCTCGAAGGCGAGCTCAATACGACGTTCTGCACGGATTGCCTCACGCATCTCTTCCTGAGTCATGTTTGCCTTCAGACCGTACATTCCGTCTGTACCTGCATTGATACCTGCACGACGGCGAATCAGTTTCAATGCCTGATATGGGCTCATCTCTGTCTCGCCCAACTGCTCTGTGTACGAAGGTCCATAGTACTCGTTCACAGCCTCAGCATAGTTGAGGAGGATTTCCGCGAAACGAACCAATATGCGGCCCATTGGAGGAGCTGCGGCATAATTACCCGCACACTGGCGATTGATAAGTTTCATGATGTAGAAACCTGTTGGTGTACCCTTGCCCACAGCATCCTGTGTAGCCTGGTCGCCCTTATAGGTGCAGACAACATAGTTAGGGTCGGTGCTGTTACGCTTCACACGACCGTTATAGATAATCGACCAGTAGAATCGTGGGTCGCGGTTTGTGTTAGGGTCGAGTGGATTGAATTTGTAAAGACCAGTCTCGTCGTCCACTGCCTTACCGTCCTTCATTGGGAAGGCGTCAGCAAGTCCGGCATATACATAGCCGCCCGAACCGTTACCGCCACATGTTGTAGCATCGAACATCTGAAGGATGCTATATCCACATTCACGCTTCTGCTCGAAGATCATCTCCTGATAAGCACCGAATGGGAAAGTACCTTCACTGGTACTTGTCGATTGCACATAATCCTCTGGACGCAAGCAGCAATAGAAACCCCAACCAGGACTTGCCACATTATCATCATCGATATTCGACTCGTATAGTCTGTAATCGCCGCTCATTGTCATGATGCTTCTCGACCAATCAACAGCCTCTTTCCAGCGTTCCTTGTCGTAGGTCTTGTAGCCGAGCAGGTCCTTTGTCTCTTCAGTGCCCCACTGTCCATCAGGGTTATTGTGCAAAGGCGATGCAGCTTCAAGACACATACGCGAAAGCAAAGCGCGAACAGCAGCCTCGCTCACACGACCACAGCTCTTACCCGAAGTACGAGCACGTAGAACCTTCGAGTTGATAATCTCCTGGCACTCCTTCTTTATGTAGCTGATACACTCCTCGTAAGTGTTGCGAACACCATTCACCTCATCAGTTGCGTCGTAGATAGTATCGCCAATCAGAGGCACACCACCATAATGGCGTACAAGGATGTAGTAATACCATGAGCGGAGGAAGCGAGCCTCTGTCTTGTACTGAGTCTTGGCACTCTCAGCCATTGGAGCCTTGTGAATCTGGCTCATGAACTTGTTGCAGGCACGGATTTCCGCATAGCAACGCTTCCAGGCATCGTCAGTAACAATCACAGGGTTGATGGTTCCTGTAGCGAAAGCCATACCTGTTGACACCGAAGACGACTGTTTGAACTCAGCCTCATCGCACGCAACCTGCAATCCACCATTACCGAAACGAGTGTAATCACCGTCAAAACCCACATAGTAGTAGATTTCCGAGAGGACACCTGCTGCGTAAGCACTGTCGGAATAGATCACATCCTCCGTCAGGTCGGTAGTAACAGTCTGATCGAGGAAGCTGCCGTCACATGCTGTCAAACCCATCAAAACGACGGTTGACGCGAGCAAAAACGATTTCTTCAAATTCATACTTGTTAATGTTGTTAATATCCAGTTCTTGTTAATAAATTCAGGTTAGTAATAAAATTACTTTGCAAAAATAGTTAAATCTATCTATATAATATAAAAAAAACGTATATAAAAGTGTAAAAAATGAACCAAAACTATGTTTTTTATATTTTCACACCCAAAAATAAGACAATTTTCCTATTCCAAAGAAGAAACTGGTGAAAAGCAAGGGCAACACAAATAAGAAGCAGGTATCATTTCAGAAATGTAAGAAATTATTATCGCATACAATTTCTATTTTGAAGTAAAAATTGTTTTCTGAAACATCTTGCTGCGATTTGCGATTCAAAAACCTATGAAATGAGGAAATCATTCCATTGAAATGAAGTCATCATTCCACTGAAATGAGAAGCACAAAACAATGCTTTTACAACAGCCTGAAAATGAGATAATTACAAGCGAATTTTTGAGGATATTTTTCAATGGGCAGGAATAATTGTTTTTAAATTAAAAAAAGAAAGAGCAAGAAGGCGTGTAAAATAAATTCACAAGTGGTAATTATCATTTTTATGGCAATAGGAACAAAACAAGGCCACCTCACAAAGAGATGACCTTGAATATTGATAGAATTTTCTATAATAAAATGTAGAAATCGTGTTTAGAAACCGATAGCAACACCAAAGTTGAGTACTCGCTGGTTCATGTAAGCATCACCTGCCGAGTTTGTCTCGATTTCTGGGTCCTGCTGATACTTGTCATAAGAGGTCCAAGTGAAGAGATTGTATGCATTCATGTAGAGACGAAGTGACTCCATGAACTTAGGAGTTGCCTTTCGTGGGAATGTATAACTCAAATCTATAGTCTTCAAGCGGACATACCATGCGTCAACAAGCCAGAAGTCGGACATATAAGCCGCAGCAGAATTAACTGTTGAAGGGTTGCTTGTCAAACGAGGGAAGTTGATTTCCTCACCGTTCAAGTAGCGCTCGAGTGTCCAACGCTGCAGGTGGAGAGGTTGGAACTGCGACTTGAATGGTTCAATACCAGTGCCTACAACTGAGAAGCTGTAGTTGAATGAACCCTGGAAGAGGATGCTCAAAGTAAGGCCCTTCCAATTGCCACCGATTGTCCAACCAAGAGTGGTGTTAGGGAGGTTTGGCTTACCGATTGCCATCTTGTCGTAATCATCAATAGTACCATCGCCATTGAGGTCCTGATACTTCAAGTCACCTGCCTGAACAGCAACATCAGTATTTGGCACAGCTGGTGCATTTGCATCACCTGCTGCGATGAGAGCTATATCCTCTGGGGTATAATAACCAATCCAGTGATAGCCAAACTGCTGTCCGATAGGCTTACCAGTCTGTGTGAGCCATGGATAACGCTGCTGTGCCTCCGCCTGATAGATAATCTTGTTCTTTGCATAAGAGAACACGAAGTTGGTGTGGAAACCCCAGTCACGCCAGCTATTGCGATATCCAATCTGTCCGTCAAAACCCTGATTGCTGGTCTCTGCCACATTGATAGGCGATGTGCCTACACCGAGAATCTGCGAAATATCGTTGCGGTAAACCAACTGGTCGTAACGATAATCGTAGAAGTAATCGACTGTAATAGAAACTGTATTCCAGAGGTTGAGGTCGATACCGACATCAAACTTACGCGCCTTTTCCCAAGTCACATTGTCATTGCCAAGTGCTCCTTCCTTGTAGCCCTGCCAGGTCATGGCACGATCGCCAAAATAGTAGATGCCACCCTTCTCGTAGATCTGATTGTAGAGATAACGGTCGCCCATTGCAACATCCGAACCTACAATACCGTAAGAAGTACGGAGTTTCAAGTGATCAACGCCCTTTGGGAAGAGTTTCTTGAACCAGCTCTCCTCAGAAACAACCCAACCAGCACCTACTGCAGGGAACAATCCATAACGATGACCAGCGGCAAAACGGTCGGAACCATTGTAGGCTGCATTGATATCGAGCAGATAGCGGTTGTCGTACTTATAAGAGAGCTTCAGTGTCATGCCAGTAAACTTAGCAGGAACCTTCTGTCCATAGTTCTCTATTGTGGTAGACTCACGATTGTAGAGAAGCATAGCACCAACATCATGTTTCTCGGCAAAGATACGAGCATAGTTGACATAAGCCTGAAGGTTGAGGTCCTTCTTTGCTGTGTTTGTGCCAGCCGTAACAGCATAAGTACCATTTGTATATACATGATCAGGGTTGATGGTGTAATACCCCTCGCCCTCGCCTGTCACATTATAATGATAGGTAGGGAACTCGCTACGCCAAGCCGAACGCCAGTTCTCATCGATTGTAGAGTAAGCCACACGGAGATTACTTGAGAGTCCAGGTGTAATGAAGTCCATCTTCCAGTTTGCACTGTAGAGGAGGTTATTGTCATTACGACGAGTACGCTTGTAACCCTGGTTGGCAAGACGAGCATTCAATGTAGGTTTACGCGACTGAGTATCATAGAGATAAGCCCAAGAGCCATCAGGATTGATTACAGGAGCCGAGTAAGGATGCATTGACTCAAAGTTGTAGATCTCACTTGTTGCGTTAAGTCCCTGAGGTTCGTTAATGTTCATGAAACGCGATGTGACATCAAGACGCATTGAGAGATTCTTAGAAACCTGGAAGTCAAGGTTTGAACGATAGTTGAAACGACGATAGAGGTAGTTTGAATTTACATCATTGTTGGCCGAGCCAAAGTCGCGTACAAGACCATTCTGTGTGAAATAGCCAACAGACACGAAGTACTTGATACGCTCGTTACCGCCCGACACATCAACATTGGCATTGCTCTGCTGAGCCGACTTCTTGAAGATTTCGTCGTACCAGTTGACATCAGGATAAGCGTAAGGGCTGTCGCCAGTGCGGAAATGCTCAAGAGCCTCATCGTTGAAAGCAGGCTGGAGTCCGTCGTTCGCATAAGCCTCGTTCACAAGGTTTGCTGTCTCAAAAGAATTGAGGAATGTAGGAGTACGGACAGGCATCTGCATACCCGACTCTACACGAACATTGATACGAGGACGACCATCCTCACCACGACGAGTCTTCACAACAAGTACACCATTAGCACCCTTGATACCATAGATAGCTGTTGTTGAAGCATCCTTAAGGATCGAGATACTCTCGATTTCGTTAACATTAATCTGTGACAACTGATCGTATGTGTACTCCACATCATCGACAATGATAAGAGGCTGATTACCAGCCGAGTTCAGAGAACTCACACCACGGATGAAGAAATCCGAAGCATCCTTACCAGGCTGACCAGAGCGCTGCTGAGAGAAGAAACCCGGGAGTTTTCCAGCAAGAGTGTTCTGAACACTGCTGACAGGAACCTTCTGGAGTTCCTTACCATTGATGGCACTTACAGCACCAGTCATTGTGATACGCTTAGCACTACCATAGCCGACTACAACAACCTCGTCAAGACCATTGTTGTCCTGCTCAAGAGCAATATCCATCTGCGAACCAGCGACTCTCGCCTCCTGATCCTTATATCCTACATAGGTGAAGGTAAGTGTCTGACCTTTGTTGGCAGAAATGGTATAACGACCATCTAAATTGGTCACTGTACCTTTGTTTGTGCCCTTCACCTTTACTGCAACACCAATGAGTTCTTCACCCGTAGTAGAATCTGTCACCTGTCCTGTTACAGTCACCTGAGCGTATGAGCCAATAGCCATCGCCAGGCAAAAGAGTATTGATAATATTCTTTGCATAATTACTTCCAATTAGGGTTCTGAACCATATTCTTGTTCTTGTTCACCTCTGTGTAAGGGATTGGATAGAGATACATCTTGTCTGTCCAGTTCACCTTGAAAAGGTCGATAGGAGTATAGTTGGCAGCGGCTGTACCCTGAATAATCTGCATACCCTGAATAGGGTTCTGGAAGATTGTCTCAGCCTCACGCCAACGACGGATATCAAAGAAGCGATGCTCCTCAAAAGCCAGTTCTATACGACGCTCATTGTGGATTATTTCGCGAAGCTGCTCACGAGTAAGATCCTTGCTGAGTCCGTAGAGTTTATCCATACCAGCCTCGATTTCAGCACGCCAACGGAGAGTTGTCAAGCAGCCGATGATATCGTCCATATGCTCTGTACGATAAGCGTCATCGCACTCATTAGCAGCCTCAGCATAGTTGAGAAGAACCTCACCATAGCGGAGGTAAATCCAAAGTTCTGTATGGCTCGCATAAGCCGTTGCTGCTGTATAGTCATCCATGAACTTGCGAATATAGTAACTTGTCTGTGAGTACTTACCACCACCAGAAGGATTGTGCGCACCACCCTGATAGGTCAGGAGATTAGTGCTGAACCACTTTGAACCATTATGAAGCACGATACGGTCGAGACGAGGGTCGCGATTATCGTAAGGTTTCTGTGGGTCATAAGCATAGGCACTCTCACCACGAGGCTTGCCGTCGAGCATAGTGAATGCATCGACAAAGTTCTGAGTAGGGTTGGTACGACCGTTACCCAACTTTAAACCTGTGAATCCAAGAGGGCCATTAGCCTTCTCCTGAGAATATCCCTTACCATTATTACGGAAGAAGATAATCTCGTGATTGTTGCCACCGAAGAAGTTGATGAAGGCGTTAGTGTAACTACCCTTGTCAGTCATATGGAACTTTGAAGAAGACATTGACTTCTTTGTACCGATTATTCCATAGTTATCAATAAAGTCCTTCGCTGCATCAGCAGCAAGACGCCAGCGGTTAGCATCATAAGAAGAATAGCCCACCAATTCATTGCCACTCTCAAGAGTACGCTCGTTGAAGAGAGGTGAAGCGGCATAAAGAAGAATACGAGCCTTGAATGCGACACAAGCCTGTTTTGTAGGAACATGGGCAAACGACACAGCGTCCTTCATAGGATAGGCACGGAGAGAATCCTGTATGTCGTCAAGTTCGCTGACAAGATAGTCAACAGTCTCCTTGAATGTGTTACGAGGAATCTCAAGGTCGTCGTTGATGTCGAACACCTTATCGCCAATAACAGGCACACCACCATAGCGCTCGAGCAGGTTGAAATAGAAGAGAACGCGGAGGAAGCGAGCCTCAGCCTTGTAGGAAACACCAAGAGGACGAGTCTCGCCAAGAGCGTTTACGTATGTATTATTATAAGGTACGCGCGGTATACCATTGATAAAGATGTTACACTTGCGGATTGCGCTATACATATCATCCCATACCATGTCGGAAGTAACCATATTGCTGGCTGTATAACTACCCGACTGCAAGCGGCGAACATCTGGGTCGCTGTCATAGTTGAGCGACATTGCATCGTCGGAAGCGGCATCCAAGTAATCACCACCTACACGGTTGTGTCCGTTAGGAAGTGAACTATAGATGGCATTCAGGAATTCAGTTGCAACCTTTCCTGCTGAGTCGGTTTTAGAGAAGAGATACTCCTCGGTAAACTGATTGACAGGGAGACTCTCATAGTTGTCTGTACAAGAAGCGATGAAACCACCGACAGCAACAAGTGCGAACAGTATTGTTTGATTTATTCTTTTCATAATCATTCCTCCTTGTTTAGAATTTGAGATTGAAACCTGCATAGATTGTACGCTGAAGTGGTGAACTTGTGAATGACACTTCTGGATCAACAAGGTCGCAACCTGAGAATGTAAGAAGGTTCTGTCCCTCGAGGAATACCTTTACACGAAGTCCACCAAGAGTCTTCTTGCAGAACTTCTCTGGCAGATTATACGCAATAGACATATTCTTCAAACGGATAAAGTTTCCATTCTGCATCCAGAGCGACGATCCATACAAACCACCATAGTTATAGGTGTTGCCACCTGCCGAAAGGCGAGGATAGCGAGCAGTCTCTGCTGTCTCAGGAGTCCAACGTGCCAAGATGTTCTCATAAGCCTGACCATAGGTATTGCCTATTGACTGGAAACCTTCTACGAGAGTGCGGTTGTTGACATAAAGATCGCGATTGTAGACTCCCTGCCAAAGCATTGAGAATTCAAGACCTTTCCACTGAAGACCAAGGTCGAGACCGAAATACTGAACTGGCTTCTCACCACCAATAACAACACGGTCCCACTCGTCGATGACACCATCTTTGTTCTGGTCAACATACTTCACATCACCAGGCTGAACATCATAACCTACCATCACTGGATATCTGTTTGCTATATCCTCTGCAGAGAGGAATCCATCAGCCTGAAGACCGAAGACAACACCCTCTGGGCGACCTGTCTGGCGAAGGTAATTGTAAGGAGTCTCCTGCTCGTCCATGAAGAGGAGCTTTGTCTGAGCAATACTCCAGTTGCCTGAGAGATAGTAACCCACCTGACCAATGCGATCCTGCCACGTGAGAGTGATGTCAAGACCATAACGGCGCGACTTGCCGATGTTCTCCTCTGGGTATGTTGTTCCAAGGATTGCAATACTCTTTCCACGCTGTTGAAGGAGGTCAAAGTATTTGTCATTGTAATAATCGATGCTTGCCTCAAGACGCTTGTCAAGGAATGACGCATCAACGCCGATGTTCACTTTGTTTGCCTTCTCGTAAGTGATATAAGGGTTGGCAATTGGTGTTGTTTCTGTTGCCCAATAGCCATTTGTCTGCTCTGAGCCAAGAGGATAGAGAGTTGTCAAGTTCTCGGAATAAGTCTGACGCCATGTGTAGTAGCCTGAGTTAGAGATACCATTACCTGTTCTACCCCATACACCGCGAAGTTTCAGCTTGTTTATCCATGAAGCAGATTCCATGAACTTCTCCTTCGCGATATCCCAGCCAAGGCCAATAGCACCGAATGTTCCCCAGCGATTACCAGGTGCATAACGGTTGAAATAGCTCTCTGCCACCTTAGCCTGTACAAAGTACTTTTCTGCATAATTGTATGAAGCACTCTCAATGATGTTTGTCGGAACCATTGGGAGGTCGTAGTTGGAAATCTCCTTTCGAGTATCGCCCATCACACTTGCCTTTACACTATGCAGACCAAACTGACGAGCATAATCAATGGAAAGCTGACCATAGAGATTCTCGTATGTGCTGACAGCACGGAAATCATTTGTCTGTGAAGAAGGCGAACTGTACATTGTATAAACTGGTTTTCCATATTCATCGAAAGAATAAGCATAAACAGCATTACGCTTAGTACGACTGATGAGTGTACGAGTCTGATTTACAACAGAACCGATAAACTGGGCTGAAAGACCCTCGAGCAGTTTGTGGAAATCATAATGCAACTTACCTGTTGCCTGAATATCACGAGTGTTGTCGGCAATATATCCACTTTCCATTGTCTGCGAAAGGATATTGTTCTGGAAGGAGTAGTTTCCACCAAACGAACCGTTCTCATTGTAGACAGGATAGGCATTGTTTGGAGTCTGCCAAATGGTAAGCAAAAGGTCGCTGTAGCCAGAACCCGAACCGCCAGGCTGATTGCCTTCAATGATACGTCCAATAGCTGTAAGAGATGCTGTAAGATCCTGGGTTACATTGATGTTCACCTTTGAAGAAAGCATGTAACGGTTGAAATTGAGGTTTGTGTTGTAAGAGTTATCCTTATTTGTCTTGAACAAACCTTTTTCATTCATGTAACCAAGCGAAACGAAATACTGGGCTACCTTGTTGCCGCCCGATATATTAAGATTGTACGACTGAGTAGTGGCATTCTTGTTGAGAGCCACATCCTCCCAGTTTACATCAGGATTGGTATAAGGGCTTGTACCATTAATATATGCATTGTAGTCTGCAGATGTATAGAGAGGAGATTTCCCGTCATTCTGCAGAGCCTCATTGAGGAGGTATGCATATTGTCCTGAAGACAGTGGCTTAAGATGGTTTACACTGCCATGGAAACCGAACTTACTTGTAAGCGAGAGTTTCACTCTACCAATCTCTGGTTGCTTTGTGGTGATGATAAGAGCACCACGTGAACTCTTCATTCCAAGGAACATTGAAGAGAGAGCATCGCGCTGGAGAGATACTGACTCGATAGCCTCTGGGTCGATGGAAACAAGGTCGCGTTCAACACCATCAACAATAATTACAGGCGACATGCCACGAGAGATGAGGTTGAAACGGGTATTGTCGCTATAAGCACCATCACCATAATTTGAAGGCAATGAACCGATAAGGTCAACACGAGTATTGTTTGAAGTGCGTGGAAGATAGAATCCACGATACTGCGAGATATTGAATCCTGCAATTCGACCTTGCAGTGATGTCAGAATATCTGTTGAGATATATTTCTCAAGGTCTTTGTTGTAGACAGTTGTCACAGAACCAAGATTCTCCTGGGCGGAAATCTTCTCTCCGTAAGGTCCCACTATGTCTCTGCCGTTGTCGAAGAAACGAGTGGAATCTGTGGCAGTCTGTGCTCCAACTGCCGATGAAACCATCATAGAGATGAGCAACATCAATGCAGACAAAGACTTGTGCTTGTTTGAAAAATCAATATTGAACATATAGAAATTTTCTTTTCTTGTTAAACATTATGTTACTCACACTCGAATGTGAATGGGAATGGGATTTTCTTTTCTGGAATCTCTGTTCCGTAGTTGAAGAAATCATCATCCGACTTTGTCACTGTGACAGAACCATCCGAATTAGTGAAATAATAATCAATAGACTCAACATACTCTGTGAAAGGAACATCAAACAGAGCTGCTGGCCATGCTGTGATGTAATAGGTGTCACTATATGGGTTCTCACGCTTCATTTTTGTCTTGTCCGTGCGATCGGTAAGTACATAATCCTTTCCGCTTGCACAATGAGCTACGCCATTGATATAGATGGCATCGCTCTTGACAAGTTCATTCTCAGCAATACTGCCATTGAATGTGAATGTGACGAAGTCGTCCTGAAGTGCTGTCATTGGAGAAATCTTGTTGAAGTGATAGTTACAGAAGTCAAGGACATCGCCTGTACCACCTACTACCTCAAAGCACTCCTCGCTGAACATTACCTTCTTGTGGTCGGTACCACCACTGAAACCATCGTCTGTGTGATTTACGAAGACACCAAGATGGCACTTGAGATTCTTCTCACCTACATTTGTCTTAATATAAATAGTATAGGTTGGGAATTGGTTGTTGATGATAGCAAACTTGTCATCGGTCTGGAATACAACCCACTCCATATCATCAAGGACATTTGTGCCTACACCATACTCCTGTGTCAGACATTCCACCCATGTACGGCCCTCGCCGTTCTTTGGAAGAGTGTTTGCAGGAACAACCGACATAGTAAGAATCTGGTCATGGTCCTCGGCAAGGTCACACTTGTAAGTAACCTTTGCATTCTCAGCCACCTTCCAACTCTTTGGTGCAAGGAAACCTACAATGAAGTTTACATCACTGTGGTCCTCATGTGCCTCAATATGACCAGTAAGAGTGAAGGTAGCCTCTGTATTTGCATAAGCATAGCTGCACTCCTTTCCATCGATAATCTGAGTCACTGAGAATCCATCGATATATACGCAACCAGTAACGGCAGCTGCAATAACTGCTGCAAGGAAGAAATAGAAAGATTTTCTAATCTTTGATATTTGCTTGAACATTTTCATATCTATTACCTCCTATTAATTGCCAGTTGAAACTCTTTCCATTGTAAATGTGTAAGAGTTGCGGAAACATCCTGGTGAGTGAGTGATGGAAAGAGCACGCTTTCCGTCAACTACAGGATAACTGAGTTCGACATTGGTTGCTTCTGACGAAGAACTTTCCTTGAAAGTAAGGAGGAATGGATAGTCAGGATTATCAATGCCCCAAGTACCATCCTCACGCACAATAAACGGAATGTAGTTCTGAATTGAGTATGTACCATCATGATTCAGGCTCAGGGTGAACTGAGTGAAATCCATCTGGTTAGTGATATCGATATTATTACGGGTGACAGTCTTCAACTTCCATACTCCACTAAGGTCTTTTGATGCCTCAGTTACATTGTATGGGTCGGTATCATCATTGAATGCACTGCATGAAAATAGCAATGCACCTACCACCACGAACATAAAGGTCTTAATAATATTCTTCATAATTCAAACTCCTTTCTTATTCGTAATATGGATTCTGGAGCAATTCAGGACACTTCACTGTCTCATTGTAAGGAATTGGCCAGAAATACATTGACTTACGGAATACATGCTTGCGAACATCTACAATACGCCATGTATAGCCTGTGTTCATATTCGTACCTGTATGAGTAAGTTCCAAACCATGCATCATCTTATTGTCGGTTTCCTCAGCAATCATCCAGCGACGGACATCATAGAAACGGAACCCCTCGAAACAAAGTTCAAGACGGCGTTCCAGCTGGATAGCGGCACGCATTTCTTCCTGTGTCATGTTTGCTTTTAAGCCATACAATCCATCTGTACCGGCCTCAATACCTGCACGACGACGAATGAGTTTCAGCGCTTCATAAGCACCCATCTCCGTACCGCCGATGTTCTCTGTCCATGAAGGGCCATAATACTCATTCACAGCCTCTGCATAGTTGAGAAGAATCTCTGCGAAACGAATAAGAGGACGAGAGATTGGTGGTTCTACAAAGTAGTTACCTGCACAGCCACGATGTACCATCTTCTTAATATATACGCCTGTTGGAGTTCCTGAATAGATTGCATCTTCTGTAGCACCATCACCAAGACAAGTGTAAACCATATGGGTCTTCTCACCTGCCGACATCTGCTGCATATTGTTCACAGTCACTACATTTGAGAATCGTGGATCGCGATATTGTTTTGGAGTAACTGGGCTATAAGCGGCATAATACTTTCCTTCTGGGTCGTCAATAGCCTTACCGTCGGCCATTGGGAATGCCTCGGCAAGGTCCCAATAGATATAGCCACCATACTTGTCGCCACCACATGATGGAGGACAATAGAGGTCGCAGACACGAATGCTCTCCGGTTCCTTCTTCTGGAGTATTATTTCCTGATAAGCACCGTATGGATATTTGAAATCTTCATATGATGTAACATCGGCAAAGTCGGCAGCAATCTGTACTGCGTAATAGCCCCAACCTGGCTCTGGTGCATTGTCGTTGTCGTCATCAGCATGGACCTCATACAAGCGATAGTCACCCGTAGTCATTGTCATCACTTTCTTTGATGCCTCATACGACTTCAGCCAACGCTCCTTATCATAAGAAGCATAGCCAAGCAAGTTCTTTGTCTCGTCTGTTCCCCACTGACCATTAGGATTATTGTGCAATGGTGATGCTGCATCAAGATATATACGAGAAAGAAGACCATAGCAAGCACCCTCGTTAATACGGCCATTTGTACTACCTGATGTTCGAGGACGCAGAACCTTCATGCTGAGAGCATCATTCACCTGACCAGCAATGTAATCAATGCAATCCTCGTACGAAGAACGGACTGCGTTCACCTTATCATCGGCAGTATAAAGGGTATCACCGATCACTGGCACACCACCATAATGGCGAACCAAGATATAATAATACCAAGCACGGAGGAATTTACACTCAGCAATATACTGCTGGCGTGTATTCTCCACCATTGGGGTCTGGCCAATTTTTTTTAGGAAAGTGTTACAAGCGCGTATCTGCTTATAACATGTACTCCAAGCATCGTCGGTGACGATGACAGGATTCACAGTACCAGTGGCGAATGCCATACCAGTTGTAATTGTTGATGAAGCACGGAATTCCGCTTCATCACATGCCACCTGCAGTCCACCATTGGAAGACATTGTGTTATGACCACCGAAACGATCGCCATCGGTATCAAAACCAATGTCGGTGTAGATATTGGTGAGGAAACCTGATGCATAGGTACTATCACCAAAAACTACTGTTTCGTTAAGGTCACTTGTAAGCGTCTGATCCAAGAAACTGCCGTCGCATGAAGCAATTCCTACAGGAATGAGGAATAGCCAAAGCAATCTTTTTTTGATCTTCATAGTGACTTTGTTATGTTAGTTAATATTATAATTGTTCTGATATTCTATTAATTATTGGAATTAGAACAAGAAATGATGGAATCCGCTGCCTACTTCCTTGACGCCTTCAGGAGTGTGGATGGTGGCAGTGGTGCCTACAGGAACGGTGACATTCAACTGGGTTCTGCCTTCCATACGACGCCAATCGACAGTGATTGAACCATAAGGACACTCCTTCTTGACACGTACCCACTGAAGGGCATCTGGATACTGTGGAGCAACGGTAAAATGCTCGTATCCAGGATGATCAATGTCGGGGATGATGCCGCCTAATGCCTGATAGAACCATGTGCCTATACCATTATAACAATTGTGTATGCGCGAGCGCGAGCGATCCCATGACTCCCATGTGGTGGTGGCGTCATGGTTGATCATGTCCATATAGCCAGGATAGTCGGGCTGTTTAAGAATGTCGTACATTAGGTTGGCTTCGTTGTTGCGTGTTGCCCACTCGGTGAAGATGGCAATACCGACAAGTCCCACGGCAATGTGGGTGTTGTACTTAGTGCGCGACAATATCTCAAGTTTCGCTTTCACCTTGGCATATTCCTCCTGAGGAACAACGCCTGTTATCATGGCATACGACAAATCGAGTGGCGAACCGACAGCATAGGTGGAGTCTTCAGGGTTGTAGAAGGTGGCGTGGATGGTCTGCTGAAGTTCTTTCTTCCACTGCAAATACTTCTCTGCATCGGCTGTCTTGCCGAGATGAGCGGCAATGGTGCTCATTGACTCAAGGCACTCCACAACGAAACAGTTGCTTACATGCATCACCGACTTCTCGTTGCCGGCATCTACGCCCATCGGTGCGAGCCAGTCGCCGAGGAACCATGCTCGTGTCTTTGTATCTGGCCAGCGAGTGAGGAGGCCGTTTGGAGAATACTGCTTGACATACTCAAGCCAGTGCGCCATATTGTCATAGTGCTTGACGAGCATTCGGTCATCGGCATAGTTAAGATAGGCACGATAAGGGGCACGGACAATGAATCCACACCAATAAGGACCGCCGCCACCACCACCAGCTGGCGCCACATGTGGCATTCCTCCATCAGGATCCTGAGCGTCGGCCCATGCCTGAATCCAGTTGTAATAGGTTGGGGCAGCATCGAACATGGTCTGTATTGTCATTGTCGATGAGTTGCCGTCACCACCATAGCCCAAACGCTCAAGATGTGGACAATCGACAGAATAACCACTATGTGTCAGACAGCGCAAGGTGCGCTGCACCATATCGTGAATGGCGGTGATATCGGCATCAGAGCATGAGAACTCGGTAGGCGAATCGTTGGTACCGGTTATCTGCAAGCCCTTGCAATCGTCGCAGGATGGCTCGTAGTCGAGACCGCTGACACGAACATAGCGGTAAGCATGATTGTGGAAACGGTTTGAGAAAGTCTCATCACCTTCGCCCTTAGCAATATAGATATCGTATTCACCCTTGCCGTCCATCTCGAACAAGCCGTCCATTACATGGAACTCGCCGTCCTTGAGATCGTCAGTATATTCAATCTTCACTTCTTGACCTTTCTTAAGGTTGTGGAAAGTCATCTGCCACCAACCCGTGATGTTACGACCGAGGTCGGCTACCCAACCGTCTTTTGTCATTCGGCCATAAACAGGACGCATACGATTGATGATACGATTACCAGCAAACATCTGTGGAGTAGCCTTCATACCTTCAACCTTCACAACCTCTGCTTGTGCTGTTCGGCCATCAGGAGCCTCAAAACGCTCACCGCCAAACTGCAAAGGTCCCCAAGTGCCAATACCTGAATAACCCGTGCGACGAACAGTCCATGTGGCATCGGTGGAAGCAACCACCTCGATCTTCTTTCCTTTGTATATATCGATTTCTGCCTTTACCATAGGTCCGGGATGCTCTGCCTCAAAGGTGGCTTTCTTGTACCATCCCTGACCGAGCGCAATCTCTATAGTATTCTCACCTTTCTTTAACGCAGGGGTGATGTCGTAGGTAACAATGGCAGAACGTTTGTTGAGTTGCGAAACGGCTGGAGCAAGGACAATGTCGCTGACATGCTGACCGTTTACCAATACCTCATGATATCCGATGGAATTGACATGAAGAAAGGTTGTTGCCGTAGGGTTCTTAATCTTTATTGTCTTGCTGAAGACTGGTGCTTCCTGATTGCCAAGCGATGCTGGCTGAAGGATATACTGTCCGTTCAGTGTATTCTCATCGAGACCAATGCTGAAGCGGGCAATCGAGCTCCATTCGGTTGGGAGTCCCTCGTCATCAAACGAACGAACACGCCAGTAGCAGAGGTTGTGGGCATGCAGTTCCTGACCTCCATAAGGAACCATTACCTGTTGCCTTGAGTTAACCTTGCCAGATGTCCATACATCAGCTTTGCCCTTGACAAGGTTGATGGAATCGGATGATATCTGAATCTCATAGGCAGTCTGGTATTTATCTTTTGACTTCTTTGGAGCATCAAGTTTCCAACTGAAATGCGGACATGGGTTGTCTATTCCAAGTGGATTGGAAAGGTTTTCGCATCGCAGATCGTATATTGATAGTGCCGATAACTGTGCCATTGCCGACAGAGGCAGCATAGCAAGTAAAAGGTAAATAGAAAATTGTTTCATAAATTGTTTTGGTTGAAAATGATTATACTACGTATGTTTAGTTTTTGCTCTACAAAATTAGCAAAAAAAAGGCAAACGGAAAAGAACTATCTAAACTAATGTGGCAATTATCTACGCACAAAACAAAAAAAGGTCCATTTTTAATAAAAAACGGACCAAATATGATATTTCCATAAATAATGCTGACTAGTTTTCGTCGAGATAGTTCTGCAAAATGGTTTTGAGGACAACCATCTTATCGTTCTTATCAGGATAGCGGAAATCGTCGATCATCCACAGACCATTCTCGTTTACGAGTTCCACATACACCTTGTTTTCCTGACCAGTATTACGAAGCGTCACCTCAACAACAGTCTTATCGTCATCAGTAGGAAACAGGTCTATATTCTTCAACGAGAGATTATCAAAAACCTTTGCGTTTATCCACATATCAAAGTCGCAAGGCCCTGGCTCGTGGTTGATTCTTTTTTTCTTTGCTACACGGAGACAGGTTTTCTTCAAATCGTCCGAACAGAAGCCGAGAAAGGCGTTCTGATCAGTGACATGTTCTTGCATATAACGCTTAATGATATCCCCATAGTAGTAGGACACCGTCTGCTCAGGAGAAATTTCCTCCATCTCCACCCCATAGATAGAATCAGTATCCGACTGCACAGTTTCCGTTGCAGCATCAGAAGTTGCTTTTCCTCCACAAGAAATGAGGCAAAGCAACAAGAACATTCCGAAAGAAATTATTATCTTTTGCATAACCCTTCTATTGTATTCGCCGACAAAAATACAATATATTTTTCAAAATGCGAGTACTTATCGACAAAAATTTATCTATATTGCCAATATTTTGTTCAATTGAGATATTTTTTTTGCGATTTATGACTATCTTTGTGGCAGAAACAAAGAAACAATCATCAGCAATGAACAAATCTCTCCTTACGCTATCAGCACTTGTCACATTACCGCTTTGGGCGCAGAAACAACAGCCAAATGTGGTACTTATCGTTGCCGACGATATGGGATATGGGGATGTAAGTGCATACGGGCAGACCACTATTTCAACACCAAACATCGACCGATTGGCAAATGGCGGTGTCTGCCTTA
Organism: Prevotellaceae bacterium UBA1726; assembly: GCA_002316005.1. Taxonomy (GTDB): domain Bacteria; phylum Bacteroidota; class Bacteroidia; order Bacteroidales; family Bacteroidaceae; genus Prevotella. Next base: position 84,302 of record DCIM01000087.1, read on the forward strand.
CCGACGGACATGCCACTTCTGCCACCTCAACTCCATCGCGATACGGTCTGTTCACGGGAATGTATCCTTGGAAAAATAAAGATGCGCATATCCTTCCTGGAGATGCTCCATTATTGATTCCTACCGACAAGTTCACTATGCCGAAGATGTTTCAGAAGGCGGGTTACAAGACTGCTGCCATTGGTAAATGGCATTTGGGTATGGGATATGGAAAGATTGACTGGAATCATCAGATTACTCCTGCTGCCAATGCCGTAGGATTTGATTACACGAATGTCATTGCCGCTACTGTGGATCGTGTTCCTACGGTTTATGTCCGCAACGGAATGGTTGTGGGACTTGACCCTAATGACCCACTTGAGATTGACTACGACAATCCTTTCCCTAGCGAACCTACAGCATTGACCAATCCGGAACTTGTGAAGCACAAATGGAGCCACGGACATAACAACACCGTTGTGAACGGTATTCCTCGCATTGGTTTCATGAAAGGCGGGAAAAGTGCTTATTGGGATGATGCCACAATGGCGCAATATCTTGTGGACGAGGTGAAGAATTTCATTAACGACAATCAAGACGGACCATTCTTCCTCTATTACGGTTTGCACGAACCACATGTGCCTCGCACTCCAATGACACAGTTTGCAGGCAAGACGCCACTTGGTCCGCGTGGAGATGTTGTGGTTGAAGCCGACTGGTGCGTGGGAGAGGTTTTCAAAACCTTGGAGGAGAAGAATCTCCTAGAAAACACCATTATAATATATACTTCCGACAATGGTCCTGTTTTGGATGACGGATATGAGGACGGAGCGCGGGAATCTGCCCCACTCCACGACCCGAAGGGTGGACTGAGAGGAGGAAAATACTCTTTGTTTGATGCGGGTACGCGCGTACCTTTCTTTATTTATTGGAAAGGACATCTGCAGCATGTGGAATGCGATGCACTTGTGACACAAATGGATTTGGTTGCATCGTTTGCCGATATGTTAGGAGAAGAAATACCAAAGGGACTGGATTCGCAGAACACCCTTTCCACTTTCCTCGGCAAAAAGCAGAAAGGGCGTAAGGACATGGTTGTGGAGGCTGCAGGACGATTGGCTTATCGTTATGGAAAATATGCACTTATTCCACCTTACAATGGTCCTGAAACAAACATCACTGGCAATGAACTGGGAGTTGTTGACCATTACGCTCTCTATGACCTATCGAAAGAACCGGCACAGCGTCATGATATTTCCAATGAGAAACCGGCACTCGTGAAGAAACTGAGAAAGAAGTTCCTTGCCATCGTGGGTTCGCACTATAATGAACGTACACAGCAAGAAAGCCTAAAATAGTAATTTTCCTTGCCAGGCAGAATGTAAAATACGGACTTTTAACTCTCAAAAGTGAACCATACGCATAGAAATAAGAAAAAAAACAGTAACTTTGCGTTTATGAATAAACCAAAAGAATATGACTCGTACATTATATACCCTACTTCTTCTGTTGCTGCAACTATCAGGCTTTGCTCAGAATAAAGCAGAACAGCCAAAAGACACTATTGACAGAAGCGACCCTAACTTCGTCAGAATTTCTGTTCTTGTGGCTGATCCTACTGATGTGGCTGACGATATGCTTGGCATTTTAGGACATTCGTTCATTAGAATGCAATGTCCTACATTCAACAAGGATTATGTCTTCTCTTACGAAAGTGAGAATGTGGAAGAAGAGGTGGGCTCTTATCTTGCGGGTAGCATGAAGATGGGAATGTTTCGTATGGAAACAGATAAGTACTTGAAGGATTATCATACTTGGAAACGAGCTGTACACGAATACGAGTTGAATCTTCCTCCTGAAGTGAAAACAGAGATGTGGCGAGTGCTTGACAAGAAAGCCGACGAAGGGAATATGCTCCCGTTCGACCTTATGAAAAGAGGCTGCACAAGTTCCATTGTGGATATTGTGGAGAGCGTTCTTCCTTATGAGATAGAATACGGCACATGGCCAGAAAGATTCAATCTGTCAAGACGCGAGATAATGCAGAACTCGCTCAAGGATTATCCATGGGCAAGTTTCCTTCTTTTGTCATTCTGTGGAGATGCAATGGACGAGAACTGCTCAAATGAGGAGAAGATAATCCTTCCTGAGGATTTGGTTGATGTATGGACAAAAGCCAAAGTCGAGGGAAGGACATTACTCACATACAAAGGCGACATTGTTTCGTATCCACTGCCCGCTGTAGAGAAAACCGTATTTACGCCAATAATTCTGATGCTTGTCGTTCTTGCCATCACAATTGTTTTCGCTTTCCTGCGTACAAGAGTGTGGGACTGGGTGGTCATTGGTTTGCAGACAATAATAGGACTGTTGATTCTCTACCTTGCCTTATTGTCGGAATTACCAACTTCAGGTTGGTGGTTACTGATGATAATCTATAATCCGCTGCCTGCCCTTTTGTGGAAATGGCGCAAGTATTGGGCCACTCCTTACAGCATTGCACTTATTGTCTTCTGCATTGCAATGATTTGCTGGCCTCACCGACTCATTGAAATCCCCCACCTGATATTTGCCCTTTCGCTGGCAATAATCTTCGGTAAGGACAAACTTAAGAAGATAGTTCGCTAATAATCATGGCATCAAACCCGATAGTTGACAGAATAGAGCAGACAATGGCTTCCTTCAAAGGTTGTCATTGCGAAAATATTGCCGATTTTGCCGATGAAATCGTGGAAAAATGTAGAATCAAAGGACTCACACGGGAAGATGTCATAGAGGGGATGACACCTCAGAAGATAATGGAAATATGGCTTGACAGAAGATTGTCGGGACAAACAAGGGGCATTTCTGAGAAAGAGGAAAACGAAGAGGCACAGAAACACGGTTTTCCACTTCTACCTTTCTCGCAACTTGTTTTTGATGCAATGAAGGAAAGTCCTGATATGGAAAATTGGTCTTTCCCTACTCTTCTTCGTCTTGACAAAGAAGTTGACATACAGAGATTCACTGATTCTGTCAACAAATCACTAAGAAATCATCCTGCCTTACTTTCGGTAATTGCAGAGGAAAACGGACAGGCTATACAACGATTCCGTCCAGAGAAATTCGGAGAAGTGGTTTTCGGTAAACCATTTATCACTCCTTATTATACATTGCATTTATTCGAAGAAAACGGCAAAAATCACATCTTGTTCAAGATGAATCGTATCTTGGGCGATACAGCAGCTAACATGAATTTCTTTGCTGATGTATGCAGAGCATATATGGGCGAGGAATTGCCAACTGACAACTATTATCTCTATCTCAAAAGATTTGAGAAGAAGAAACTGACGGAATCATACTCTAAATGCAAAGAACTCCTTACATATGAGTTCGCCAACTGCCCTTATCCTCTGCAGCCAACGCCAGATGTGATGCCTGATGAGGGCATTGTTCCTATTGAGGGCACTTTGATTGAAGATTATTCTGATTATGAGGAGGATCTGGTTTCTCTACAAGAGAAAAACAATGTAAGCAGATATGAATTCTTCTGCCTTTGTGTGGCATTGGCGATTGCTGATTATTGTGAGACAGAAGGTGGCGCCTTGACTTGGGCTTATCTGGGCAGGGACACTCAGATGGAGCAGAACATTTTCGGCAGTCTTCATCGCGACATTCCTCTTGCCATAGAAAAGAATTCTTCGCGCGAGGATTTACTTCGACAGATAAAGGCGAAGATGCATGAAGGAATCCTCAACAGTGAATATCCGTTTACCCTTACTCCTCCTTATAACGAAAGGTGGAATTATGCTGTTAATGTAATAGAGGAACTGTCAATACAGAAAGAAATTGACGAGAGTCCTGTCCGCAGTTCATTGGTTTTAGATGAAGGCGAAACAGGACAAGTGGCTTATGCCCTACTGGATGTAGAGATTCATGCCTACGAGGGATTATTCCTGAATTTCAGATATTCTGCCAGCAACTACAAGGAAAACAGCATGAAGCGATTTGCACGACTTGTACGTAAAAATGCTGACTGGTTATTGGAAAAGCATCACAACAGTACTTTGCAACTGAAAAACCTTCTTGACAATGACAAGGAACTGAAACGTCTTGTTGAAAAGTCATTGCTGAAAGCATCAGAAAACAATCCTGACAAGAAGACAAATCCCGTAAGGACATTAGAAGAACTGTATACTTTCCTTGATTCGTTCATCAGCAGTATGCCTTGGGAATCGCTCAAGAGTAACTCTTACGATTCTCTGTTCCG
>DCIM01000010.1 GCA_002316005.1 Prevotellaceae bacterium UBA1726
GCAAATCCATTCATCATGATGATGATTGGTTATATGTACAACCACGATTTCCATTGGAACATAGTTCTTCCTGATAATGTTGCCCATGGACAAAGCGAGGGCGAATGGATTCAAATGGGTTGGAAAGATCGTCTTGACATCATGCAATGGTGTCGTATTGCACAGAGTATTTTCCCTGAAACCGACGAAGTTGTCCACGGCATATCAATGGGTGCAGCAACAACAATGTGCCTTAGTGGTGAGGACACCCCTGATTACATCAAGGCATTCGTTGAAGATTGCGGCTATTCAAGCGTGTGGGATGAATATGTAGGCGAATTGAAGAAGCGATTCAACCTTCCAAGTTTCCCATTGCTCAACATCACAAGTGCTCTCTGCAAACTTCAGTTCGGTTGGAGTTTCACAGAGGCAAGTCCAAAGAATCAGGTCGCTAAATGCGAAAAACCAATGCTCTTCATTCATGGCGATAACGACGACTTCGTCCCTACTCCAATGATTGATGTAGTTTACGCAGCAAAGACAAAGGGAAAGAAAGACAAATGGATTGCTGCTGGTTCAGCTCACGCAGAGGCTTATAAAGATCATCCTGCAGAATATACTGCAAAAGTGCAAGAGTTCCTTAAGGACAACGGATTGGCAGAATAATCTTTCACACAGCATAAAACAAGAAGAGGCACCCGAATGGATGCCTCTTTCTTTATGTTCGTTCATAGGGATTACTCCCACTCAATTGTTGCTGGTGGCTTTGACGAGATATCATAGCAAACGCGATTGACACCCTTCACCTTATTAATAATATCATTGCTCACCTTTGCCATGAATTCGTATGGCAGATGAGCCCAATCGGCTGTCATAGCATCACTTGAAGTAACGGCACGCAAAGCAACAGGATTCTCGTATGTACGCTCATCTCCCATCACACCAACGCTACGAACATCTGAAAGGAGAATAGCACCTGCCTGCCAAATCTGGTCGTAGAGCGAAACCTCAATCTCACCGTCCTTCATATCAGCAGGAACACCGGCAGCAAGTACTCGGCGTGCTTCCTCACCACTGAGTTTTGTCTTGAACTCACGAAGACCACGGATATAGATATCATCAGCATCCTGAAGAACACGAACCTTCTCGCGAGTGATATCACCAAGGATACGAACTGCCAAACCAGGACCTGGGAAAGGATGTCGAGTAATGAGATGCTCTGGCATTCCCATTGAACGACCGACACGACGAACCTCATCCTTGAACAACCACTTCAATGGTTCACAAAGAGAAAGATGCATCTCTTCAGGAAGACCACCTACATTATGGTGACTCTTGATAACCTTACCTGTGATATTGAGCGACTCAATACGATCAGGATAGATTGTACCTTGTGCAAGCCACTTCACCCGTCCTTCTGCGCCCTTGCTCTCAGCAATGATGCGCTTTGCTTCTGCATCGAAAACCTCAACGAAGTCGCGACCAATAATCTTACGCTTCTTCTCAGGTTCACTTACTCCGGCAAGATCGCCAAGGAACTTGTCACTTGCGTCAACACCTACAACATTAAGGCCAAGACACTCATAATCCTTCATCACATCCTGGAACTCATTCTTGCGCAACATGCCATGGTCAACGAAGATACAGGTAAGTTGCTTACCGATGGCCTTGTTGAGCAATACAGCAACTACAGATGAGTCAACACCACCCGATAAACCAAGAATTACACGATCTGTGCCAATCTGCTGCTTCAACTCCTTAACGGTTGTCTCAACGAAGGCATCTGCACTCCATTCCTGCTTACTGCCACAAACATCAACAACGAAGTTCTTCAGAAGCAGAGTTCCCTGTAACGAATGGAACACCTCTGGATGGAACTGTGTACCGAATACAGGCACTTCACCAGGAATGTAATAAGCGGCATTCTCAACAGTCTCTGTAGATGCCACTACATGCGCACCTTCCGGTACCTTTGTGATTGAGTCACCATGCGACATCCACACCTGCGAGTTGTCATCAAAACCTTTGAAAAGAGGACACTCCTTGTCAATGTACTGGAGATTCTGGCGACCGTACTCACGAGTGCCGGCACTTTCAACCTTTCCTCCGTACACATGACTCATGTACTGAGCACCATAGCAGATGCCGAGGATTGGAAGGCGACCGCGAATATTCGACAGGTCAACATGGAATGCATCGTCAGCATAGACGCTGAGTGGAGAACCAGAAAGGATGACACCGATTACATCAGAGTCGTCCTCTGGATACTTGTTGTAAGGCAGGATTTCGCAGAAGGTGTCGAGTTCGCGGACACGACGACCAATAAGTTGCGTTGTCTGACTGCCAAAGTCAAGGATGATAATTTTTTGCATTTCTGTGATTATATTGATTTAATAAATTCTTCTGCGTCATGAAGTGTATCTATCTTTCCAACATCCATAAGGCGTAAATCCGGCTGGACATAACCATGAATATTGTATTGCTGGCATTTGGCGAGATAGAAGTCAATGATACTGAATCTCTCTGGCCACTCTGCCATAGGTACAAACATTTTCTGCGATAGGATATGAATGCCGGCAAAGGCAAACTTCCTATACTTACTGATATCAAGGTCTTGATGAGGACTCTTCACCTCACCTGTTTCGATATTTGTCCATCCAACAAGTCGCATGTCATCATCGAAAAGCAGATAGCGTTTTGTCTTACGCTCTGATACAACAAGTGTGGCATCATAATGATGCAGCGCAACAAGTACGTCAATATCAAGATTGCTCAGGATGTCGACATTATGAATGAGTATCGGTTCATCGTTGCCAAACAATGGTTGTGCCTTCTTCAGTCCCCCACCCGTCTCGAGCAACATTTCCGATTCATCACTTATCTTGATGTCAGTATCACGAAGATAGTCTTTTATCTGCTCAGCGAAATGATGAACATTCACAACGATATTACTGATGCCTGAACCATGAAGTTTGTCAAGGACATGCTTCAACAGGGGTTCACCAGCAACAGGCACGAGTGCCTTAGGCATTGTGTCGGTGAGTGGTTTCAAGCGGGTTCCAAGTCCCGCAGCAAATATCATTGCGTTCATTATTTCAGCGTTTGTGTTATCTGTTGTTCTCGATGGCAAATCCTTACCTCAATGCCATATTTCTTATGAAGATGCTCTGCGAGATGTTGTGCGGAATAAACCGAACGATGCTGTCCACCAGTACAACCGAATGAGAACATCAAATCGGTGAATCCACGTTTGAGATAGCGCTCCACATGTGCATCAGCGAGTTTATAGACACTCTTGAGGAATGTGAGTATCTCGCCATCATCTTCAAGGAATCGAATCACGGGTTCATCAAGTCCTGTCAGTTTCTTGTATGGCTCATAACGGCCAGGATTGTGAGTACTGCGGCAATCGAACACATATCCGCCACCATTGCCACTCTCATCCTCTGGAATACCCTTACGGAATGAGAACGAGAACACACGAACCACCAATGGACCTTGACCGTCATACTTTGAGAATGTTGCTTTTCCGTCCTCTGGTCGTGCCTTGTATGTTGTATCGTCGGTTGTCTTGTATCCATCCTTGCGCACAACAGGTTCCTGAGGCACAGGTGCAAACTGTGGCAAGTCGCACAACTGCTGCAAAATGCTGATGAGATATGGATAATGGTAATCGCCTTCCTTGAGCAACTGTCGCAGATTCTCTATTGCAGGTGGAATACTGTTGATGAAATGCTCTTTACGTTCGAAATAGCCTCTGAATCCGTATGCACCAAGAACCTGGAGAGTGCGGAAGAGTACGAACAACTGAAGTCGCTGGCGGAAATGTGCCTCCGAAGGGACCTCGGTGTATTGCTTCAATGAATCATAGTATTCGGCAATGAGTTGCTGACGAAGCGAGTCGCTATATCGTGCCGATGCTTGCCATAGGAAAGAGGCAACATCATAATAGAAAGGACCACGACGACCGCCTTGGAAGTCGATGAAATGTGGATTGCCGTCCTTGTCGAGCATCACATTACGCGCCTGGAAATCACGATAAAGGAAGAAATCGCCTGTCTCGCTGGTCAAATCCTTTGCCATCATTCTGAACGATGCCTCGAGTTTCAACTCGTGGAAATCAATTCCTGTTGCCTTGAGGAAACAATACTTGAAATAGTTCAGGTCGAAGAGCACGCACTCTTGATCAAACGCCGGCTGTGGATAGCAGTTCTCAAAGTCAAGTCCTCGGGCACCACGAATCTGCATGTTTGGCAGTTCACGAATTGTACGAACGAGCAATTTCTTCTCTGCCTCGTTATATCGTCCGCCAGCCTCACGACCACCGCTTATTGCATCGAACAAAGACTCCGAACCAAGATCTTCCTGAATATACACCATTTCGTCATAGTAAGTGGCAAGTACCTTTGGCACAGGCAACTGTCGAAGACTGAAATGATTAGCAAGATAGATGAAGGCGTGGTTCTCTTCGCGCGAAGTGCCAATGACGCCAATCACCGTCTTTCCATCAGGTCCGGTCATTCGGTAGTATTCGCGATTGCTGCCTGCACCAGGGAGTTTGGCAACAGCTATAGGTTCTACACCTTTATAATCTATATATAGTTCCTTGAGTCTTTGCATTATCTTCTTACAGGTTTTTTGATTGTCCACGCCACAACACCCCACACGGTGAACTCATCGTTTATATCCACCTTTATCACAGGGAATTTCTCGTTGGCAGGGACAAGTTCTATATAGCCGTCCTTCTTATGTGCAAGGTCGAGATACTTCAGCGTAAATTCTCCATTGACAAATGCCACGATGATATCACCGTCCTTTGGCTCGAGCGATTTGTCGATGACAAGGATATCACCTTCATTGATACCGGCATCCTTCATCGAATCACCCACCACACGGGCATAGAATGTAGCCTCTGGATGAGCAATAAGGTCGCGGTTGAAGTCCAGACTCTGTCGTAGGTAGTCTTGTGCCGGAGAAGGGAATCCTGCTCGGATGCCACCATCGTAGAAAGGCAGCTCCATGCCATCTTCGAACAAGGATGTGAGTATCAGTACTTCGTCGGCCATATTTTTATTTTTCGTTTTCGTAGTAACTCAATGCAGCACCGATTGCTGTTGAGAACTCACTATGCTCTGGAATATGGAAACGAACTCCATACATATTCTCGAGAATTGGGAAGAGTGTCTTGCATTGTGGCAGAAGCGACAACTGACCAATCATCACATAGTCGTTGATGCCCGAACCAAGTGACGAGAGAATTGTAGCAGAACCGATTGTCTGCAGTACTGTCCAGATGATGCCGAGGGCAATGTCTTCCTTCTTTGCGTCCGACTGAGCATTACCGAAGAGCGATGCCGTTGCGTCCATTGGGAGTGTTGTCACTGGATGAGCAGAGATGTCGCCAATGGTTACATCAATATTGCGGAGGTCGCCCTTACTTGCCAATTCAACTACCTGATTGACATCGCCTGTCTTGAGCATCACTCGCGACAAACCGATGAGTGTTCCGCCACCGAGAGCAATACCACCAAGACGACTGATATCCTCGCCATCACAAAGTACCATCGAAGTACCAGTGCCCATTGACACGACAATCATTCTGTCGAGGTCGACTTCATACTTAGCACCAAGTCCATCGGCAATGAACTCGTTTGTCTTGCTTGTTGGCAATCCGTAGATGTCGCCTTCAATGTAGCCAGCACCTACGCCAGTAAGCATTACTCGCTCAACATCCTTCAGCGAGATGTTATTGTCGTGCAGATACTTACCAAATGCACCGTAGAGTGATGTCACAGGGTCGTTTGCCTTAATACGGATAGGCGAAACAATGTTCTTATTCTCGTCGAGGCCAACAATCTTGGTTGTTGAAATGCCTACATCAATTCCTATTATCATAGTTTCATTTATTATCTTAAAAATCAAAGAGCGAACCTTCTACCGGTTTTGCCTTTGGGGCTGGTTTTTCTTCCTTGGCCGGTGTTTCCTGGGGTTC
>DCIM01000064.1 GCA_002316005.1 Prevotellaceae bacterium UBA1726
ACATGCCGTCTCGTTGACCGTGCTCTCCGTCCACTCTTCCCAGCTGATTTCCACGCTGAGGTTTATGTGAACGTTATTCTCTTCTCTGCTGATGGCGTTGACCAGCCAGATGCTCTCGCTGGTTTCGCTGCTTCATGTGCATTGGCATGTTCAGATATCCCATTTGAATTCCCAATCTCTGAGGTTCGTGTTGCTCGTATCAATGGTGAGTATGTAATCAACCCAACCTTCGCTCAGATGGCAGAGGCTGATATGGACCTCATGGTAGGTGCTACAGCTGACAACATCATGATGGTTGAGGGTGAGATGAAGGAAGTTCAGGAGGTTGACCTCCTCAATGCCCTCAAGGCTGCTCACGCTGCTATCAAGCCAATGTGTGAGATGCAGTACGAGTTGATGAAGGAGCTCGGCACAGATGTTAAGCGTGAGTACTGCCACGAGGTTAATGATGACGACCTCAAGGAGCAGGTAAAGGCTGACACATATCAGAAGTGCTACGATGTAGTAAAGCAGGCTCTCGAGAAGCACGCTCGTGCAGAGGCTTTCGAGGCTATCAAGGAAGAGTTCAAGGTTGCTTACACAGAGGCTCACTCTGATCTTACAGAGGAGGAACTCGAGGAGAAGATGGCACTTGTTGACAAGTACTACCACGATGTTGAGAAGGACGCTATGCGTCGTTGTATCCTCGACGAGGGTGTTCGTCTTGATGGTCGTAAGACTGACGAGATTCGTCCTATCTGGTGTGAGGTTTCTCCACTTCCAATGCCACACGGATCATCTATCTTTACTCGTGGTGAGACACAGTCGCTTACTACCGTTACTCTCGGTACTAAGATGGACGAGAAGCTCGTTGACGGTGCTCTCGAGAAGAGCTATCAGCGATTCCTCCTCCACTATAACTTCCCTCCATTCTGTACAGGTGAGGCTAAGGCTCAGCGCGGTGTAGGCCGTCGTGAGATTGGTCATGGTCACCTCGCATGGCGTGGTCTTAAGGGCCAGATTCCAACAGACTTCCCTTACACAGTTCGTGTCGTTTCGCAGATTCTTGAGTCAAACGGTTCTTCTTCAATGGCAACTGTTTGTGCTGGTACTCTCGCACTCATGGACGCTGGTGTGCCAATGGCTAAGCCTGTTTCAGGTATCGCTATGGGTCTTATCAAGAATGCTGGTGAGGACAAGTACGCAGTACTTTCTGACATCCTCGGCGATGAGGACCACCTTGGCGATATGGACTTCAAGACAACTGGTACACGCGATGGTCTTACAGCTACTCAGATGGATATCAAGTGCGATGGTCTCTCTTACGAGATTCTCGAGAAGGCTCTTGCTCAGGCAAAGGCTGGTCGTGAGCACATCCTCGGCTGCATCACAGACACTATCGCTGAGCCACGCGAGGAGATGAAGCCACAGGTTCCTCGTATCGTTCAGATTGAGGTACCAAAGGAGTTCATCGGTGCTATCATCGGCCCTGGTGGTAAGATTATCCAGCAGATGCAGGAAGATACTGGCACTACAATCACTATCGAAGAGGCTGACGGCGTAGGTAAGGTTCAGGTTTCTGCTCCTAACAAGGATTCTATCGATGCTGCTCTTGGCAAGATCAAGGCTATCGTTGCTATCCCTGAGGTTGGCGAGGTTTACGAGGGTACAGTTCGTTCGGTAATGCCTTACGGTTGCTTCGTAGAGATTCTCCCTGGTAAGGATGGTCTCCTCCACATCTCAGAGATCGACTGGAAGCGTCTCGAGACTGTTGAAGAGGGTGGTATCAAGGAAGGCGACAAGATTCAGGTTAAGCTCCTTGAAATCGACCAGAAGACTGGTAAGTACAAGCTCTCTCGCAAGGTTCTCCTCGAGAAGCCAGAGGGTTATGTAGAGCGCGAGCGTCGTCCTCGTCCAGAACGTGGTGAGCGTCGTGGTCCACGTCAGGATCGTGGCGATCGCGGTCCTCGTCCAGAGCGTCGTAATCACGACAATGGCAACGAGCAGTATCGTGATCCAGCAGAGAATCGTGAGCCAAAGGGCTTCACTGATGCTCTCGACCACAACAACGACATCGATTAATTGTCACTGTTTTTTGCGATTTATCGCAAAATAAATAACAAAATCCCTGCTTTCCTTTGTGAGAGCGGGGATTTTTTTGTACCTTTATGCCGTGAAGCGTCTTTCTGCCATAATCACTCTCCTACTCTCGTTAGTCAGTTTCTCCATTAGCGAGAGTACTTTTGCCTGCTATGCCCAGCAAGCAGCATCCGACTGGCAGCAATACTACGAGATGCTTGCTAATGAGGAGGATTATAGCGATGAAGACGGCAACGAACAACTTGAACTCATATATGATGCACTGAGCGAGGTGGCTTCCTCGCCAATCAACCTTAATGCCATCACTCGCGATGACCTTGAGGACCTCATCCTTTTCTCCGAACAACAGATTGATGCCATTCTTGAGTTCGTTGGTCGTTATGCCCCTTTGCGCACAATGGCCGAGGTGCATATGATTCCTTTCCTCGACACAGCCCGACGGGGATTGCTCACTACCCTCACCTATCTCGGTGAATGTCCTCCAAAACAGCGCGATGCCATTGATTCGCTGAAATACGAAAATGCTGTCAACACCTATCGCCAATACTATCAGCAAGAGAGCAAAGGCGAGATTGTAGCCTTCACGCGCGTACCTTTTTATACTCGTAAAGGTGATGGCGATGCTTATCAAGGTGGAAAACTGAAGGATTGGTTTCGCATGAACTACACCATCAACCGCCATATCAAGATTGGGGCTGTTGCTGCTCAGGATGCTGGCGAACCTTTCTTCAAAGGATGCAACAAATATGGATTTGATTTCTATTCGAGTTATGTGCAACTACAGCGTTTCGGGGCTTTGAAAAAGATGGTCATCGGTCGTTATCGCATCAAGACAGGCCTTGGACTTATCCTCAACAACAATTTCACCTTCGGCAAACTCTTTTCTCTTGGCTCAATACAGTCATCAAATGTTTCGTTGCGTCCTCATTCCTCTCGCACGGAAAGCAACTATCTGCAAGGAGCAGCGGCAACTTTTGCACTGACAAAACAACTGGAGACCACCATCTTCGGCTCTTATCGCAAGATTGACGCGACACTAACCGACGACAGCCTCGGCATTGCCACAATTCTTCGCACCGGCTACCATCGCACAGAAAGTGAGATTAGGCGCAAGCACAATGCCTCACAGAGTTCGGCCGGAATGAACATTCGTTGGACAAACAAGAACTTCCACCTCGGCACAACGGCCCTCATCAACCATTACGACAAACCGCTTATGCCTTACGAAGAGGGCAGTAGCCTTACATATTTATATAAGAGGTTCTATGCCTCGGGCAAGGATTTCTGGAATGTGAGCATCGACTATGGCTACAAGTTAGGAAAACTGCTAAGAGTTGAAGGTGAGACGGCAACGGGCGACAGTCGAAAAATTGCTACGGTCAACACCATTTCGTGGTTGGTCACAAAAAAACTCAACCTTATGGCAATTCAGCGATATTACCCCTATGAGTTCTATGCCACCATGGGTAGGAGTTTCTCCGAGGGTGGCAGCAATCAGGACGAGAGTGGCGTATATATCGGAGCATCATGGAATCCAAATACACGACTGTCATTCACTGCATATACCGATATAGCGTATTTCGCTTGGCCAAAGTATCAGGCGTTAGGTTCAAGCCATTCGTTCGACAATCTCGTTCAACTGACCTACCGCACATCAAAGCACTCTTCGCTCACCGCTCGCTACCGAATACGAATGAGGGAGAAGAACTCCAACAATGAGGGTGAACTCATTTATAAAGATGAACAGCGACTTCGTGTGGCTTACAATATGCAAAGCGGCAAACTGACTTGGAAATCACAAGTCGACTTTGCCTACTGCAAATACAAACAGACAAACTGGGGCGGTATGCTCAGCACAAATGCCACATACAGTTTGAAGAAGTTGAAGTTGGGCATTGGCGCGGGTTATTTCTATACGGGAGACTATGAGAATGGCGCCTACAACGCTCGTGTCTATGCCTATGAGTTATCAACGCCTTACAACCTCTCATTTCCATCGTTCTACGGCGAAGGAATACGAACATATACATTGGCACAAGCCGACATAATGAAAAAGCTGTCGGTAATTGCGAAATGTGGAATGACACATTATTTCGACCGTAAGGAAATCGGTTCGTCTTATCAGAAGATAAACTCATCAACACAAACCGACCTCGACATCATGCTCAGGTATAGGTTTTAAGTAACCATTTTTCTGTTATGATGGCAAAATAATTGTTTCATCTTCTCGTTTCTCAAAGAAAATCAGTATATTTGCATACAGAACCAAAAACTACAATATGAAATCAAGAACCAGATTCTTTGCCACCATACTCGTGGCTGTTTTCATGGCATCACCTGTTTCTGCTCAGACAGAACCTGTTGACTATGTCAATCCGTACATTGGTAACATCAGCCATTTGCTCGTACCTACCTTTGCTACGATTCAGTTACCTAATGCTCTTATGCGCGTTTATCCAGCTCGTAATGACTATACCACCGAACTTGTCAATGGTTTGCCTGTTATTGTCACAAACCATCGTGAACGCTCGGCATTCAGTTTCTCACCTACTCAGGAGACTACTCTGAAGTCGGTTATGCCAATGAACTGGGACAACGAGAAGGTGACTCCTTACTCTTACGAACTCGAGATGGCCGATAACACCATCCATGCTCAACTTGCAGTAAGCCGCCTCTCTGCCATCTACGACATCGAATTCTACGAGTCGGACAAGGATTCATACCTTATCATCACTTCCGGAAAAGGTGAATTGAAATACGAGAATGGTGCTGTGAAGGGTTATCAGGACATCTGGGGACAGGCAAATATGTACATCTGCGCTGAGACAAACATCACTCCTGTTGAGGTTGGCGTAATCGTTGATGGCAAAATCAAACCAGCCACAAGCACTCCTACAGGTAAGGATGTGAGCCTTGCCATGAAGTTCCCTAAGGGCACTGCAAAGGTTAGCCTTCGCTATGGTATCTCCCTCATCTCTGCCGATCAGGCACAGACGAATCTTCGCCTTGACCAAGGCAACGACTTCGACCGCGCTTCTATTGAGCAGGCTGGTCGAAAGGAGTGGAACGAAACTCTTTCAAATATCCGTGTAGAAGGTGGTTCTGAGGACCAGAAGACTGTACTCTACACCAGTTACTATCGCACATTCGAGCGTCCTGTATGTCTCTCTGAGCATGGCAGATATTTCTCTGCTTTCGACAAGAAGATTCATGAGGATGGCGGTACTCCATTCTATACAGACGACTGGATTTGGGACACTTATCGTGCTGCTCACCCTCTTCGCGCTCTCATCCAACCGGAGAAGGAGGAGGCTATCATTGAGTCTTATCTCCGTATGGCTGAGCAGATGGGCACAAAATGGATGCCAACCTTCCCTGAGATGACTGGCGACACTCGCCGTATGAACTCCAACCATGGTGTGGCAATGGTGGCTGATGCTATCTTCAAAGGACTGAAGGTTGACGCAAAACGCGCCTACGAATACTGTAAGAAAGGTATCACCGAGAAGACTCTCGCGCCTTGGTGCGGAAATGCTGCCGGTTGGATTGATGAGTACTATTGGAAGAATGGCTACATCCCTGCTCTTCGCGAAGGTCAGAAGGAGTTCGATCCTAATGTATCTGATTTCGAGAAGCGTCAGCCTATCGCAGTAACTCTCGGAACTGCTTACGATGCTTGGTGCCTATCGCGCATTGCCGAGGTTGTAGGAAACAAGAAAGACCAGAAATATTTCTTCGACTTCTCTCACAACTACCGTACTGTCTACAACAGCGAGACGGCATTCTTCCATCCAAGAGACGACAAGGGTGAGTTCCTACCTAACTTCTCTTACACTCGTGGTGGTGGCATTGGTGCTCGTGATGCTTACGACGAGAACAATGGTTGGACTTATCGTTGGGATGTGCAGCACAACTTCGCCGACCTTATCAAACTGATGGGCGGTCGTGAGCAACTCGTTGCAAATCTCGATCAGACTTTCGCTGAACCAATGGGCGATGGCAAGCGTGAGTTCTATACCCAGTTGCCTGACCAGACAGGAAACATCGGTCAGTTCACAATGGCAAACGAACCATCTCTCCACATCCCTTACATCTACAACTATGCTGGTGCTCCTTGGAAGACTCAGAAGCGTATTCGCCAATGTCTCAACACTTGGTTCCGCAATGATGTGATGGGTATTCCTGGCGATGAGGACGGCGGTGGCCTCACCTCGTTCGTGGTATTCTCTTCTCTGGGATTCTATCCTGTCACCCCAGGTATGCCTATCTATAACATTGGTTCGCCTCTCTTCACTAATGCTCGCATTCAACTTCCTAACGGTAAGGTGTTCCAGATTGTTGCCAACGATTGCAGCAACGAGAACAAATACATTCAGAGTGCGACACTCAATGGTGTGGCATGGGATAAGCCTTGGTTCTCTCACGATGACATCAAGGATGGTGCGATCCTTATCCTCCAGATGGGCAAGCATCCTAATAAGGAATGGGGTGCTGCCATTGGCAACGAACCTCCATCGGCTGATAAATAATAACTCCACAAATAATAAAGAGCAACGCCTTTTCCCAAATCCTGGAAAAGGCGTTGTTTTTTTTTAGCGGAAACCTGCTACAGGTTTTGCCTTTGTCTTCGATGCCAGCTGCTCGTCCTGGCAGTAGGCACTGAGGCGTTCAAGTGTAGGCTGTTCGCCATTGATAATGTAGTCAATCGTCTTCTTGCGTGCTACATTCTCAATCTGACCTGGCGAGAGGTCATAGCGAGTAGCGAGTTCGTGGGCATCCTCGCTCGAAATCTCACTCACCATCGAGGTCCAAATCTTCTCCTTGATTTCCACATTAGGGTTATGGAACTCCACCTTGAAGAGGAATCGGCGTTCGAAGGCTGCATCAAGGTTGTCGGTGAGGTTGGTGGTGGCAATGAGGATTCCGTCCAAGTCCTCCATCTCCTGAAGGATGATGTTCTGCATAGCGTTATCCATCTTCTCTACCGAAGGGTTATTGCCGCCGAAGGTTGTTCTCTTTCCAAAGATGGCATCGGCCTCATTGAAGAAGAGTATAGGCATCACCTTACAGTCCTGACAGAGTTCGCGGTAACGGTTGAACACCTGCTTGATGTTCTTCTCCGACTCTCCCACATACTTATCGCGCATACCAGCAATGTTCACCTGCATAAGGTCTCGGCCTGTCTGACGGGCAATCTGATACACCGACTCTGTCTTTCCTACACCAGGACCTCCATAGAGTAAGCAAGCAAAACCCTTGCGCATTCCCTGTTCCTCAAGGCGTGCCTGTACCTGTGGTAACTGCTCCTGACTGAGCAACGACGACAACTTCGACATCTTCTCACCCTCGGCTGGGTTGTAGAAGAGTACCTTCTCCTTGATGTCCTTGCTCTGCTTCAAGTCATTTGCACGGCGTGAACGCTTCTTACGCTTCTTACGGAGCAACGACGAGTCTGGGAAGAGAAGATGCTTCATCTGGTTTGTGAGCAGATAGCGTGTATTGTCAGCAAGACCATCCTCGCATCTCATCTCAATCATTCCAAGGGAGTACATAATATGTGTACCGTCTTGCAAGCAGTCGCGGAGGTAATCGGTCTCAAACTCATCTGGGAAGTTGTCACCGATAGAATCTGACAACAAGCCCTCATCAGGGGTGTTGTTCCACTCGATGTAGTCGTTCACAATCATAAGCCACGCTACAAGGTCGTGCATTCCGTCAATGAAGAGTGTAGCGGCCTTCACCACCTCAAGTTGAGGATTAGCCTTAGCCAGACGCTGAATATACTTCTCCTCCTCCTCGAAGTCGTGCTGCATATGGTGAATACCAAGGTTGAGATGGCGCTGCACGCGCTCATAGAACTGCGCGTCTGTCAAACCATCAATCTTCTCGGGAATAAATGGTTTG
The DNA here is from genome assembly GCA_002316005.1 of Prevotellaceae bacterium UBA1726. Taxonomy (GTDB): domain Bacteria; phylum Bacteroidota; class Bacteroidia; order Bacteroidales; family Bacteroidaceae; genus Prevotella. The sequence goes on from DCIM01000064.1 coordinate 7,984, forward strand.
TTACGGCGGAGAGCGGTTACCACTCCTGGTTCCAAAGCATAACCCTGTACATTATCGTTGCGTGTACGCTCGCTGTGAGCCCAACGCTTCTCAATGAGGGCGTCAATCTCATCGCTGTAAATCATTACCTTCAGGCGTGAGCACTTAAGATAGGAAGCGAAGTTCTTGAAACTCAATGGCTGTCCTGCGTCAATGAGCATTGCAACGGTCACAATCTGCATATTGGTGAGATTGAGTTCTCCACGGAGATAGGCAAGGGCATCTTCGCAAGTTGTCCACAACGAATCGTTGAGTTCTGACTCGTGTGCCTGCTGAAGTACGAAGTCGAGGGCTGAAACGATGGTCCAGTCTCTCTTGTCGGTAGATGACTCTACTTTGCTTGTGCGTGTTCTTCTACGAGGTGCGGCAGTGTTCGATACTGGCTGAGGGGTCTGTGTGTTCGAGGTTCTTGTCATAGTAATATTTCCTTTTCTTTTTGTTCAACAATGCAATAATAGGAAAATTTTTCAAAGTATAGACAAGAACTGAAGAAAAAAAATAAAAAAAATAAGGTAACAAGCAATTTTGGTCACTTCTCACCTTATTATATATATAGGAAATTCAAATCTACTTATGGATGCAGTATCTTATTATACTCTTCCTCGTTTGAGAGCATTTCAATGGCGCGCTTCACCTGCGAGTCGGTTCTGAGCGAATGTTGCATCGAACCCGCATCAAAGTAGTAGTTGCGCACAATCTCACGACTCACGAGTTCCTTTATCAGCTCGCGGTTTATCTCCAGATCGCGTTCAAGGTTGTGGGTCAGTTTCTTCTCCAGTGCCTCAAACTCTGGTTTCGCATCTTCGTAGTAGCCTTCAAACTTTGCCAGTTCCTTCAACTGCTGCAGGAACTTCTCCGTTTGTTTGTCATACTTGAAATCATTTGCAAGCAGGCGTGCCTTCAGTTCATTGAAGTCCTCATCGGTAAGGAGGAACTCATCTGGCGAGGCTATCGTCGGATGTGCCTGGATGTAATCGTATTCATAGTTGAACACCACCTCAGCAGAGTCACGCGCACCCATCAGGTAGTAAACGAGGTTTGTCACTGTGTCGGCCTTCACCTCTATATCCGGTTTTATACCACCGCCGTCTCTCACCTCTCGTCCGCCAAGGGTGTGGAACACCTTTGTCAGCGAGTCTGGCACATGTTCGGTATATCCGCCGTTCTTGTGCTTGTAGTTGATGGCCTGGATGCAACGGCCCGAAGGGATGTAATACTTACTTGTGGTCAACTTCATCGTTCCGTTGTAAGGAAGGTCCATTGTTGTCTGCACAAGACCCTTGCCATAGGTGCGAGTTCCCATCACCACTGCTCGGTCGAGATCCTGCAATGCTCCAGCGGTGATTTCCGATGCAGAGGCTGTGTTGTCATTCACCAGAACAACGATAGGCATCACTGTGTCAATTGGTTCAACAGTTGTCTTGTATTCGTTGTTCGCACGCTTCATCTTTCCCTTCATCGTCAGGAGGGTTGTGTTGCGCGCAACGAACATATTGATAATAGATATTGCTTCCTGAACGGAACCGCCTCCATTGTCGCGTACATCAAAGATGAGTCGGTTCATGCCTTGCTGCTTCAAATCAACAAAGGCGCGGCGAACATCCTTGGCACAATCTTCTGTATATGAGTTGAGGTTGATGTAGCCTATGCCTGTGTTGCCAATCAAACCGTAATAGGTCACCGCCGGCAACTGGATTGCGCGGCGTGTCACCTTGAACACCATCTCTTTTCCTGTCGAGAGGCGGCGAATCTTCAGTTTGAATGTGCTGCCGGCATCTCCTCTGAGGTGTTCACTGACATACGCTGTTGGTTTTCCCATCATCGTAGAGTCGTCAATGGCAAGAATGAGGTCGCCTTTCTTCAAACCGAGTTCATAGGCAGGCATGCCCTTGTATGGTTGGTCAATCATACAGCATCCTTCCTTATTATTCTCGCGAATAACGGCACCAATACCCGCATACTTTCCGGTTATCATCTGGCGCAACTCCTTCACATCGCTTGCTGGATAGTATTCTGTGTAAGGGTCGAGCGAGCGGAGCATTGCTCTTACACCATAACCTACAACCTCGTCTGCATCAAGAGTGTCCACATACACCATGTCGAGGTTTCGGTACAATGCGTTGAACACATCAAGGTTCTTTGCCACCTTGAAGTTATGGTCTTCCTGTTGAGCTGCCATAGGCATCGCAACAAGACACATTATTATATATATAAGGAGTCGCTTCATATTCAAATAATTCTTTTCGTTTACAAAATTACTACTTTCGTGCCACATATCACCCAAAAAGCCCTGAAAAATTAGGGTAATTTCACGAAAAAACAAAAAAAAGTGCGAAAATGTTTGGTGGAATGAAAAATTAGCAGTACCTTTGCAACCGCAAACAAGAAAAATGCTTCAGTAGCTCAGTTGGTTAGAGCACCTGACTGTTAATCAGGGGGTCGTTGGTTCAAGCCCATCCTGGAGCGCAAAGAGGAAGACTTCGGTCTTCCTTTTTTGTTTTCAGGAGGGCAGTCCCAACAACCCCGGTCGTGGTTACATACAAAAATAAAGCGCCCTGTGCCATATGGACACAAGACGCTTCTTCAATAGTTTCCGTTTCCCTCAAAAAATCTTAATTACCTTTTTTATCTTATTGTCAGAAATTTATTCCGAAGTTGAGCATCAATGCTCTGTTGTGGGCTGTGTCGAACGAGTCGTGACTGATATTCGCCAGACCGAGTTCGTAGGCTATCTCGGCATAGAGCATGTCATACCCCACTCCACAACCGAATTTCAATCCACCATCAAAACGACGGAAGGTGTTCTGGGTGTCAGAGAATGACTCATAAGCGGCACGATCGCCGAAATCCTTTATCTTTCCTGCCACACCACAACCGAGATACCCTCCGAAGAATGGCTGTACGGTGAAATCGCCGTCAGGGGTCCAAATATACTTCAAGGTGAATGGGAGTGTGAGGTAGTTGAGATCGTATGTGAACTTATTGCCCGCAATATCGCTCTTACCGCCCTTCTCTGTGTAGTTGAAACCTGTCTCGAAGTATAATGGCTCTGAATAAGTCAATGCCTTTCCCCACACAAAACCGACATTCAGTCCTGTTTGCATGTTGCCTCCACCAAGATATGCGTCATCGGAAGACACATTGGTGAATGCAGGACCAATGCGAAGGCCGAAATACTGATCGGGTTGCACTGAACGATAGAATCCACGACCGCTGAAACCTCTGTTTCGGTTGTAGTCAACATGGCCCGTGCGATAACGGGTGTTGCGGTGACTTCTGTAAACCTGTGCATCAACACACTGGAGTGTTGCAGCAAGGAGAATAATTATAGTAAACAGTTTTTTCATAACACTTTGTTTTTATTGTTGACGCTGCAAAATTAGAAAGAAAAAACAAAGTGCAAGAGGCATCATCCCTAAATTGCATAGGGATTTCCCTAAACGAGAAAACCCCGCAAAAATGCAGGGTTCTCTATCTATCGTTCGCCATTTTATCTGGCGGTCTTGTCTTTCTTTGTTCGCCGTTGTATCTGGTGGGATTTTATCCCACCCAATCATGTCATTCCTTGTACAGCCCCACTTCGGCGATGTAAGGGTTCAATCGGCTCTGGGTGATTGTGAGGCGGAACTCCTTTGCACAGACCTCAGGGAAACGGATGAGTCGCTTGTAACCGATTGTAGTACCTTCGGTTGCCTTCTGCCAGTTGCCGTTCTGGTCCTTATATTCAAATACGAAACTCTCCACACGCTGTCCTTTGCGGATATCCTCCTGAAGGGCGAGGACATTTGCCTTGATGGTCTTGTCCTGCTTAAAGCAGAGAACCATCGGTTCGTCTGTTGCCTTCTGTGTGTAAGAGGTGTTGTAGTTGCCATCAACAACCTTCTTCGCCCCCTTGCCCTTGGCACCTTTGAGGAGGTTTGACATGAAAATCCAGTCGTGAAGGGCACGGAACGCCTTGAGGTTTCTCACATCGGCATCAGCAAGCAATCCGTCGGTGTTTGGTGGGATATTGAGCAGAAGAACACCGTTCATACCAACAGAAGTGAAGTAGATATCCATCAGATTCTTGGCGGTTTTCACATTGGCATCCTCTGTCTTGTGGTAGAACCAACCCGGACGGATCGACACATCCACCTCGGCAGGATACCACACCAGACCCTTGGCATTCTTTATCTTCTCACGACTGCCCAAGTCCTGACCGGTCATGTCACCTACCGGTTTGGTAATCATCTCTTTCTGCGAGTTGTCAGCAATGGCTTGTTGGTCGAGATTATTGTTTGGCACAACGCTCCACTCTGTCTCACGACCACGACCGGTCTCTGTTCCTACCCAACGCACATCTGGTCCCATCACGGCTATGACAGCCTTTGGCTGAAGGTCGCGAATGAGTTTATACCAACGCACGAAGTCATATACTTGCTTCTTGCCGTTTGGTCCTTCGCCACAAGCGCCATCAAACCAAACCTCGTTCACCTCGCCATAGTTTGTGAGGAGTTCGCGCAACTGATTGCAGAAATACTCGTTGTATTCCTCTGTACCGTAGAGAGGGGAATTCATGTCCCATGGCGAGAGATAAACGCCAAACGACAATCCGTACTTATGACAAGCATCGCTCACGGCACGGACAACATCGCCCTGACCATTCTTCCAAGGTGAGTTCTTCACGCAATGCGCTGTGTAGGCTGATGGCCACAGGCAGAATCCGTCATGGTGCTTACATGTGAGAATGGCACACTTGAATCCTCCGTCCTTCAAAGCCTTTACCCATTGCTCGGCATCGAGTTTCTCGGGGTTGAAGATAGCCTCCGACTCTGTTCCATCGCCCCACTCGCGGTTGGTGTAGGTGTTCACTCCGAAATGGAGGAAAGCGGTGAGTTCCTGTCGCTGCCACTCAAACTGGCGCTCGGTAGGAACAATATTGGCTGCCTTCTCGACGATTGTCTTCATATCGTCCGAAGGGGAGATAGCCACGAAATTGGCAGTTTGTGCCATCATCTGTGTTGCAACGCCAAGCGCCAACACCGAAAGTATAATTCTTAGTTTCATAAGGCGTGAATTTTTAGTTGATGTGCAAATATACATATAATAATTGATATTCCAACGAATATATTCATATAATATTTGATATTCCGTAAAAACTTCGGTGAAAAAGAATTTGTCGTTCGGTAAAAAATCAGTATATTTGCAGAAAACAATCAAACAACAAATACTTCAACCAACACTATGAACAAAATTTCTCGTATTTTCGTTGCTGGTGCCATTGGATTGGCGCTTATTTCGTGCGGTTCTGCAAAACATACTCCACAGGTAGGACTTATCGACCAGTTAGGCGATGCTGCATGGACGGGTTCGCAATGGATTTCCGTTGTCGATGCTCCTGTCGTGACTGGAAGAATTGAGGGAAGAAACGAGCGTGCTGCCGATGGTGCAAACTGGTTTGTTTCCACAATGAAGAACCAGAAGAAGGTGGTATCGGCTAAATGGATGACCGCAGGACTTGGCGTCTATGAGTTGTATGTAAACGGCAAAATCATTGGCGATGAGATACTGAAACCGGGTTTCACCCACTACGCAAAGACAAAACGCTCATTCACCTACGACATCACTGCTGCCCTCAACCTCAAGGCGGGGGCTGAGAATCAGTTGGCCGTACAGGTTACTCCTGGCTGGTGGGCTGATAAGATTGTCACAGAGGGCGGTCGCGAGGGTATGACCGGAAAGAAATGTGCTTTCCGTGGTGTTCTCGAACTGACTTTCGCTGATGGCACAAAGAAACTCCTCACTACAAACACTCACGATTGGAAGGCGGGTATTGCCGGTCCGGTGAAGCATGCTGCCATCTTTGATGGTGAGGAGTACGATGCTCGTGTGCCTATGGGCTACGAGGCTACAGAGGGATTCAAGACTCCTGAGGTAAACACCGAGTTCCAGGGTGAGATTCTGCCAAACAACGGTGCTGAGATTTACTATCGCGAGGACCTTGCCCTTTCGCCTGTGAAGGCTTACACCTGGAAGGGTGTCACCAATGCCAATGACAGCCAGTACGGAAAGGTTATTATTAATAAGGAATACGCGCAAGGCGAGGAGATTGTTGTTCGTCCGGGTGAGACTCTCGTGGTTGACTTCGGTCAGAACTGTTCTGCCGTACCTTCGTTTGTCTTTGCGGCAAAGGGGGGCACTCGTCTCACTTGTCTCCCTGCCGAACTCCTCAATGACGGCAACGGACAGAAGAGTCGTGGCATGGATGGTCCTGAGGGTAGTTGCCACCGACTGAACCTCCGCATTCCTGACATCGGCATGCAGTTGTTCTACACCTTTGCCGAGGGCAACGACTTCGTGGCATTCCGTCCTCGCGCCACATTCTACGGCTATCGTTTCGTGTCTATCACAGCAACCGACGAGGTGCGAATCCGTCAGATTCAGTCAGTGCCTGTTACTTCCATCGCAAAGGATATAGAAATTGGAAAAATCACCACTGGCAACGAACTCATCAACCGACTCATTGCCAACTCTTACTGGGGACAGTTATCTAACTATCTCTCAGTGCCTACCGACTGTCCTCAGCGTAACGAGCGACTTGGCTGGATGGCTGATACTCAGGTATTTACCGAGACAGGTACATTCTTTGCCAACACCGATCGTTTCTTCCACAAGTGGTCACGCGACATGCGCGATTCGCAGAATGAATTAGGTGGTTATCCGGGTGTTTCGCCTACTGCTCAGTATGGTGGCGAGACAATGCGTCTTGGTTGGGCTGATGCTGGTGTCATCGTTCCTTGGGTTGTGTGGAAACAATTTGCCGACAATAGCATCATTGATGAGAACTGGGAGGCAATGGAGAAGTTCGTGAACCACATCAACGAGACAAAATACGACCACAATGCCCTCAAGGCTGAGAATGGCGACTATCAATGGGCCGACTGGTTGAGTTACGAACCTCTGGAGAGTTGCAGCGGACGAGCATTCAAGGAGGGTGGCAAGCAGGATGGAACCATTGACTACTGGAACTATCTCTGTGCCTCGTATTGGGCAATGGATGCTGAGATGATGCGCGATATGGCAAAGGCTACTGGCCGTAACGCTGCGAAATACGAGAATATGGCGAAAGAGGCAAAGCAGTATCTGCGCGACACCTTCTTCAATGCCAATGGCGACTTCAACAACGACATTCTCAACACCATGCAGACCCCTGCCCTCTTCGCCTTGAAGAACGGATTGTTCGAGGGGGAGACAAAGGCTCGTATCATTGAACGCCTTCGTAATAACTTCGCCGATCATGGCAATTGTCTGCAGACGGGATTCCTCGGCACTTCAATCCTCATGAGCACTCTTACTGAGAACGGTTGTGTGGACATCGCCTACGAACTGCTCTTCCAGCATAAGAACCCAAGTTGGCTCTACTCTATCGACAATGGTGCGACAACTATCTGGGAGCGTTGGAACAGTTACATGAAGGATTCGGGCATGGGACCTCAGGGCATGAACAGTTTCAATCATTATGCCTATGGTGCTGTGTGCGAATGGATTTGGGAAACTGCTGCGGGCATCTCGTCGGATGTGGCACAGCCTGGTTTCAAGCATATCATCATGAGTCCTATCCCTGACAAGCGTCTTGGTACGATGAAGGCAGAATACCAGTCGGCATCGGGTCTCATCAAGAGTGAGTGGCGATATGAAGGCAACCGTTGGATTTGGACTTTCACCATCCCTAAGGGTTCTACTGCAACGGTCACTCTCCCTGGCGACACTACCTCAAAGGAATATCAGGCAGGAACTTACACAATAGAGAAAGCACTGTAGAATTTCTTTTTAGACATGACGACTAAAAAAATAAAGGCCTCCCCGGGAAAAGGAGGCCTTTTTTGTGATTTAGTATAAACCAAATCTCTCTTAAAAACAAAACGCTGCGATTTCCCAACCACAACGCTTTTCCAAACCAAAAAACAATCAAAATTTACCTTTATATTAACTAACTAAAACCTAATTTCTATTTTCAATTTAAATCTACTTTCGTAATTGCGATGCAAAGTTACGAACTTTTCCAAACGCATGCATTATTTTTTTGCAAAAAACCGCATTTCCCCTTGCGCAATCGTTTGCAAAAGACGACTATTTTCATCATTTTCAACATAAAGCATGGTATTTTCCAAAATTCTTAGTAATTTTGAAGTCGGGATAAAAATCACAGAAATAACATCTTTACTTCTCCAAATAGCAATGAACAAATATCTTTTCGGTGCAATCTTCTTCGCATCAATACTTATGGGTTGCAACCCTCAATCAGAAAACTATAGTACAATGGTAGACGAGTTATACAACAAGATGTCGCTCGAGGAGCGCGTGGCGCAACTTCAGAGTTGCTTTATGAACGAGTTGTTTGATGAAAACGGAGAACTCGACACAGCGAAATGCAAGCAGCAGATTCCTAACGGAATAGGTCATTGCTCACAATATGCAAGTCAGATTCCTATGGACGCCAATCTCTTGCGCGACCGTGTGGCAAAACTGCAGGAATGGCTCATCAACAATACTCCTAACGGCATCCCTGCCCTCTTCCACGAGGAGGTGCTCTCGGGAATCAACGCCCTCGATGCTACTATCTATCCACAGCAGATTGGACAGGCTTGTTCGTTCAATCCAGAACTTGCCGAACTCAAGACAAAGCAGACTGGCGAACAGATGCGCCGCATGGGTGGTGTGTTGTCGCTCTCACCTATGGTGGATGTATGCCGCACTCCAAGTTTCAACCGTCTTGAGGAGTCCTACGGCGAGGATGCCTATCTCTCGGCTGTCATGGGTACTGCCTTCGTGAAGGGTTTGCAGATGGGCGACCTGAAGAAGGGGGTTGGTGCTTGTTCGAAGCATTACCTCGGCTATGGTGGTGGTGGCGATGCTGACGAGAAGGAACTCATGGAGGAGATTCTCCTGCCTCACGAGACAATGATTCGCCTCGCTGGCAGTAAGGCTGTGATGCCGGGCTATCATGCCGTTCATGGTACGAAATGTGTGGCAAACGAGGAAATCCTTACCGACATCCTCAGTGGATATGTGGGTTTCGACGGAATGATTGTGAGCGACTATACCGCCATCAGCCAACTCTATGACGCAAAGACTTCCGAGGAGCGTGCAGCCCTTGCCATCAATGCGGGCAATGATGTTGACTTCCCTACTGGTGCCGACTATGCCACACTGCCTGAAGGCTTGAAGAAGGGGCTTGTCAAGGAGGAGGCATTCGAGCGTGCAGTGAAGAATGTGCTTCTGTACAAGTTCCGTTGTGGACTGTTCGACAAGGACGCTTATCTCTACACCACCGAGAAGATTACCCTCGATACTCCAGAGGAGCGACAGACGGCTTACGACATCGCTTCACAATCAATAGTGCTGCTCGAAAACAATGGCATCTTGCCTCTGAAGGACACAAAGAAGGTTCTCCTCACTGGTCCTAACGCCAATTCCATGTGGGCAATGTGTGGCGACTATTCTTATCCGGCAATGTCCTACTTCTGGAAGAAGCAGATTATCGGTAGTGAGAACCCTCATATCGTTGTCCTGAAGGAGGGTATGGAGAAATGTGCCCCTGAGGGATTCACTATCGACTATTCGCGTGGTTGCGACTGGACCGATGAGATTGAGACTCTCTATCAGGAGTTGGGCGATGAGCGTGCGTGGGAGTACGAGATACTTCACAGAAAGGTTGACTCGGGCGAAGAAGCAAACCGCGAAGAGGCTCTGCGCAAGGCTGCCGACTGCGATGTCATCGTGGCTGCCGTGGGCGAGAATGTGATGCTCTGTGGCGAGAACCGCGACCGAAAGGGATTGCGTCTGCCAGGCCGTCAGGAGGAATATGTAAAGAGTCTCATCGCCACTGGCAAACCGGTAGTGCTTGTTGTCTTTGGCGGTCGTGCACAGGTCATCAGCGAGATTGCCGACAAGTGTGCTGCTGTCATCCAGGCTTGGTATCCTGGCGAGGAGGGTGGAAATGCAGTTGCCGACATTCTCTATGGCAAGGTTTCACCTTCGGCAAAACTATCGGTTAGTTATCCTAACACCGAAATCACCGAACCGATTTGCTACAATCGCTCTGCCGAGAAGGACGCTCGCGTGGCATGGCCTTTCGGTTACGGATTGAGTTATACCAAGTTCGAATACAGCAATCTTCAGTTGAAGAACAAGACCTTGTGGACAAACGACGATTTCATAGAGTTGTCGCTGGATGTGACAAACACAGGTGATATGAAGGGTGATGAAATTGTGCAGATCTATCTCTCGCCAAAGGGCGACAACAAGAACATCCGTCCTATTCAGTTGCAGGGATTTGCCCGTGTGAGCCTTGCCAAGGGCGAGACAAGAACCATCCACACAAAACTCTACACCGAGCAGTTTGGCTATTACACCAACGAAGGCGGCAAGCGTCAGTGGAACATTGCTCCGGGCGAATACACCATCAAGGTTGGTGCTTCGTCAACCGATATCCGTCTCAGTATGGATGTTGAACTAAGTGGCAAAGCCGTTGCAAAACCAATCCGCGACTACTATTTCTCTGAATCGACCATCAAATAGGCAAGGAAGAGGAGAAAGCGTACATAGCGTTTAATGATTCGGCCGGAGGCGAGGTAGGATTATCTAAAGAGACTCGTTGCGTGTGACCTTGTTCACTATGGCGCAGACACACGAGTCGCTCCAGACATTCTCGGCGGTTTCAATCATGTCGATGATGGTGAAGATAGGAAGGATGATGCCCATTATGGCTACAGGAGCCCCAACGCCTGACATGAGTGAAAGAGTAAGGAAGAAGCAACCCATTGGAACACCAGCATTACCAACGGCTGAGATTACGGAAATAACGAGCCAAAGTAACAGTGTTGGCAGAATGGAAAAGAGATTGGAGGAAAGGTCTATCAAACCGCCATTCTGCATAACGAACAATGAGGTGACGAGGATGAAAGCCGCACAACCATTCATGTTGATTGTGGTACAGATTGGGAGTACGAAACGAGCCACCTCAGGACGCACATTGCCTCGTTCCTCGGCAGAACGCATAGTGACAGGTAATGTGGCAGCACTGGACTTGGTGAAGAGGGCCATGAGCACAGCCGGACTCATCTGTTTCAAAAGACGCAAAGGGTTGATGCCTCGCAACAGTAGGAAGATTGGCAGGACTACAAAGAACTGTACGCAGTTTCCACCAAGTATGACGAGCACATACTTGCCCAACGAACCGACTATGATGCCACCACTGACCTGTGCAGAGAGTTGTTCGGCGAAAGCCACGATGCCCAGAGGGAGTGCCCAGATGAGAGCATGGATGAGCGTATAGAGAATGTCCTGAAGTCCCTGAATGAAACGATAGACAACATTGACCTGTTCATTGCCTTTTTTGAGCAGATGGGCAATGGTCAATCCAATAGCAGCAGCCACAAGTAGGATGCTGAGCACATTGCCCGAGGCAAAAGGCTGGATGATGTTGTTAGGAATGACACTAAGGATGTGGTTGTAGAAGGACAATCCCCCCTCCGACTCCCCCGATGGTGAGGGTTGATCGGCAGTGAGAAGAGAGCCGACAGGTAGGTTCTCGGGGCGAATGATAAGGTAGAGCACCAATCCGACAAAGGCTGCAGCCAGTGTGGTGAGCAGTGTGTACTTGATGGTGTGGAAGAAGATTCGGCCTGTGTTCTTCTCACCTCCCAACGAGGCCAGTGTGGTGATGACAGCCAATGCGATGGTTGGTACAGCCACAAACTGAAAGAGTCGTGTGTAGGCAGTAGCCACGAAATCGGAGGTGGCGTTTATCCAATCCAGCCCGAGTAGTCCGAGTGAAGCACCAATAATGAGTGCTGCTATCCAGAGCAGCATCTGGCGATTGTCGAATTTTAATTTGTTATCATTCATGTTGGTGGTTTTATTACTAAACATCCCCATCGGTGTATGTCTATTTGATTTTCGTTGGCAAAATTACTGTTTTTTTTCGAAAATGCAATAACATCGGTTTAGTAATCGCATATTACAGACATGTATAATTGCAAAACGCAATAATTGTTTCCCACATTATAATTCACAATTCTTTCTCCATGTGAATAGTTGTCGCTGTATGACCTGAATTACCCAGACGCGAAGGAAGATGCTGAAAACCATACTTTTCATACATGCTTACAGCATGCGAGAATTCGGGAAAACTCTCGATGTACAGGTAGTCGTATCCAGCAGCCTTTGCAGCCTCAACAACCTGTTGCATCAATCTATTACCCATTCCTTTGCCTCTCAGTTTGGGAGAGAAATAGAACTTGACCAGTTCTACATAGCCAGTAGGAAGTCCTTCAGTAGGATAATATCCACAGCCTCCAAGAACCTCTCCCTCGTCCTCCACAACAAAATACTCACTCCTTGGAGTACGAAATGTCTCGAACATGGAGAGAGTACGAGGGTCATCATACACCGTATTCACCAGAGGTGCATGATACTCCTTAAAGACAGACTTGATAAGACGAGCCAGAGCCGTATTGTCAGATTGTTGTATGTTGCGTATTGTCATACGTCCTTAAATAATATGTATCAACAGCATATTGAAAACCGTTCCGCCTGCGATGGAAAGCAACATATTTTTTCGCCACAAATGAAGCAGGATGCAACAGATGATTCCAAATATTTGAGGTATGCCATAATCCCCTTTCTGAAATTCAACATCCTTAAGGCAATAGACGACAAGGATGCCGAACACTGCACTCGGAAGGCATTGGCTTAGGTAATGGACAAATCGAGGTGTGCGCTTCTCGCTGGAAAAGAGTACGAAACTGATGAAGCGGGTGGTCATCACTCCTAATGCCATAAGTCCTATTGTTACAATCTGTTGGGTTGCTGTCATGCTCTCGCCTCCCTTCTGTAAGTGTAGTAAAGTACTCCAAGGATTATCACCATCGTTGGAATGATGAACTTCGAAGCCCCAAACACCAAGAGGCACAATACGGCTGTACAGATGCCTACCCATGCCGACAGGTGTGTCTTGCGGTTCCTGACATAGTCATCCATGAAGATGGCAACAAACATTGCTGTCACCACAAACTCCAGTCCTTGCAAGTACTGCATCACAGTATCAGAGAGCATAGCACCAAGAAAGTACCCCATCAGTCCTCCGGATATCCAATAGACGTAATCAAGAAGTGACAGCCATAGCTGCTGACAGAAGCTCCCACCATTGGCATAGTTGATAGCAAAGGTCTCATCACTCATCCAGAATATCAGGAAGGGCTTATACCATCCGGCATTTCTCCATCTTCCGAGCATTGAGATGCCGTAGAAGATATGACGTGCCCCCACCACCAAAGCCATGGCGAGCGCAGCAAACGGTTGATAGGCGCCACAAAGTATAGTAAGACCTATGAACTCCACAGAACCGCTATACACAACCATCGCCATCCCAAGGCTTATCCAGACAGGATAACCCATCGACGCAGCAAGAAGTCCGTAGGATGCACCCAGGAACCAATATGCTCCCAGTACGGGTAGCGATAGTCGGAAAGCGTTTCTGAAGTCGTTCATTCAATGATTATTGTCTTTCCAATGCCTGAACGATATCATTGAAGAGATCGTTGACACTCTCAAGTCCTACAGACAACCGGATAGTGGTATCATAGACATCCATGGCCCTTCTCTGACTTCCGCTGAAGCCGGCGTAGATGGTAGAGGCAGGATGTAGTGCCAGAGAACGGTTGTCGAAGAGATTGGAAGAGCGGTGTATCACCTTCAGTGAGTTGAGAAACTGAATGGCTGCCGATTTGTCTTCCAGATCAATGGTGAGCATAGCGCCCGATGTTGGTCCATAAAGTTTTCGAGTCAGCTCATAGAAAGGATTGTCGGGCAGACCTGTGTAGTTGACATGCTTGATGGCAGGAACGGTGGTAAGGAGTGTTGCCAGTTTCTGCGCATTGTCAGCCTGCAGACGATAGCGTGCCTGGAGCGATTCCAGACCTACTGTCTGCATATAGGCAGCATGCGGCGTCATGATTGCTCCCATGTTAAAGAACAGTTCTCCTCTTGTCCTTATCTTAATGACAGGGAAGGTGCCGTAGTCGATTAGCAATCCTCCAAGGCTCGTGGCACCAGCAGAGATGTATTTTGTACTGCTTACGATTTGCGCATCCATGCCTAACTTCCGACCATCAAATTCGGTGAAAGGAATGAGTGTGGTATCAGCTATGACAGGTACATTATGGCTGTGTGCTATCTCTGCAAGAGCAGTGACATCGGCCACCTCCTGCTGTGGGTTAGTGATAATCTCAAAAAAGAGGCAGCATGTGTTTTCGTCTATTGCACCTCTCACAGCATCAATGTCGAGAAGATTCACTTCACGCGTCTCCACTCCGAATCGTCCGAGGGTGGTCTTCATCAGACTTACGGTATTACCGAAGAGGTGGTTCGAGGTGACGATATTCTTACCAGCAGAGGCAAAGCAGAACAGCACATTGGCTATTGCTGCCATGCCTGTATTGAATGCGTAGACATTATTGGCGCCAGTTAGTGATTTCACTCGATTCTCAAAGAAGGTGACGGTAGGATTCATTACACGGGAATATTCCGGGTCGAGAGTTCTTCCTGTGAATGAATCCGTCATCTGTTTTGCTGTCTCAAACTCAAACGAACAGCAATGATATACGGGCATAGACATGGCTCCGTATGCGTCTGGCTTGGGATAGTCGGTGAGTGTGGCGAGTGTAGCCCCCTCGAGGGGGGCATTTTCAGATAATTGTTCCATTCTCTACTTCTTCGAACTTACTATTTTCTGTAATGCTATTACAAGTCGGTCCACTTCCTCGCGGGTATTGTAAACTGCAAATGTAGGGCGTACCGACATCTCATACCCTAAGGCGCGCAAGGCAGGTTGTGCACAGTGATGACCGGCACGAACGGCTATGCCCTCCTTGTCGAGAAGTTGTCCAACCTCTGGCGCTGGAATGCCAGGAATATCGAGAGATATCACACTCACACGATTGCGAGGATTACCAATGATGTCGATTCCCGGTATGCGGGCAATCTGCTGGCGGGCATATTCCGTGAGTTCATGCTCATGGCGTTCTATGTTGAGAATACCAACGCTTTGAACAAAATCGAGTGCATAACCCAGACCTATGGCATCGGCAATGTTTGGTGTTCCTGCCTCGAAACGAGCAGGAGGTGCATTGAACTGAGTGCGTTCCAGCGTTACATCCTTTATCATGTTTCCACCGCCTTGCCATGGTGGAAGCATCTCCAGTCGCTCCTTCTTGCCATAAACCACTCCGATTCCTGAAGGACCATAGATCTTATGACCAGAGAAGACGAAGAAGTCGGCATCAAGTTCCTGAACATCCACCTTGGTGTGGGCAATCGACTGCGCTCCATCAATGAGAACAGGAATTCCGTGTGCATGAGCAATGCGTATGATGCTACGCACATCATTGATTGTGCCGAATGTGTTATTTACATGACCGACGGAAACAAACTTTGTGCGTGGTGATATCAGATGTTCCAATTCAGAGAGGATAAGGTCGCCATTCTTATCAATAGGTATAGCGCGTAGTTCTGCACCATGAGCCTTTGCCACCTGCTGCCAAGGTACAATGTTGGCGTGGTGATCGAGTGTGGAAACAATGACATTGTCACCTTCCTCAAGGTACTTGTCGCCAAAAGTGTGAGCCACGAGGTTGATGCCCTCTGTGGTACCACGGACAAAGACGATATTATCCTTCGATGGAGCATTGATGAACCGTGCCACCTTCTCACGAGCACCTTCATACTGGTCGGTTGAACGTGCAGCAAGCGTGTGGGCACCACGGTGAATGTTGGAATAGTCGTGCTTGTAGAACTCCGACAAACCATCAATCACCCTCAAAGGCTTTTGCGTAGTGGCACCATTGTCAAACCATACAAGGTCGTGTCCATTGACCTTCTGGTTGAGCACGGGGAACTGCGAACGAACATCGGTGGTATTGACAGAATCAGTCTCTTCATAATGCAGATTCTTCACTATCTCCGTCTCTGGTATGCCTAAGCCAAATCCGTTGTTGTCCAATATGCAATGTTCCTTGTCGGGCTTCACATCGTCGGCTTCCGTAGGAACAGCATGGTCTTCCTCCCCGAAAAACTTAGCCACCACATCCTTGAACAGTGCAAGGTCGGCAGGACTAAGGCTTCCGATAGAGCCTTCGCCGATGGCTGGCGCATGAGGAGTACCTGCGGGTACAGGTATCTCATCAGGCACTTCATTTGGCACAGCAATCTGAGGAATGGAACCAATGCCTGGCAGATTTGCTATGTTGATATCATCAATCATTTACTTTTCTATTTGATTTCTGTTTTGATAATCGTGGTAGTAACCCACCTCTACGTTCTCAAGCACAGCGATGGCATCGTCAGTGAGTGCAGCAAGACTGAAGTACTTTGTGAGCAAGTAACTTGCGACTCCATACTGGTCAAGACCCATGAGACGGGCTGAGAGTGATGGGGCAATCTCGCCAGGAATGCCTGACTGATGCAAGCCTACTACACCCTGGCTCTTTTCGCCTACACGAACGAGGATGATTTCTGTGGTTCCTACACCACGGTTTGTAAGATACTGACCCTTTACCTCTACCTTGTCTGAAGGTATGATAGGAACACCACGCCAGGTGATGACCTTTGTGCCGAAGAGGTCGATAGCAACAGGAGGAACGCCACGCCAGGTACATTCGCGCTCAAATGCTGCAATAGCACGAGGGTTGGCAACGAAGAATGCTGGTTCCTTCCAAACGAGAGAGAGGAGCTCGTCGAGATCGTCTGGGGTCGGAGCACCATAGCGAGCACTGATCTTATAGCCAGGAGAAACCTGTGACAGAAGACCAAACTTCTTGTTGTTGATGAGCTCCCATTCCTGACGCTCCTTGATGCTTTCTATTGACAGACGAAGCTGTTGTTCGAGCTGGTTGTAGGGAGCATTGTAGAGATCGCTTACACGGGTATGAACACGAACTACCGTCTGGAGTGTGTTGAGAGAGTATTCTGTTGGATTCTCATCATAGTCAATGTAAGTCTCAGGAATCACATTGTCCTCTTCATGACCGCTTACCAGGTCGATATGCTTCTCACCATGTTCATTCACAGTAGCCTTCACACGCAGTTGTTGCTCTACAGATGCTGTGAACTGATCGTTGATTTCTGGATTCTCTTCAATGATTCTAACGAGAACAGGAGTGTCGAGCACGAGGAATGTAGCATCGGTGAGCGAACGGACGCTGACGGTCGATTCTTCTGCGCTGAGTAAATCTGCTTCACCAAAGTATTCACCTACACCAAGCTGGGCAATGCGAAGCTCTTCGCCATGAACCCCTGTGCTTACTACTTCAGCCTGACCGTTTGCTACGATGAAGAAGCGCTTCTTGTCTTTACCTTGAGTAACGAGATATTTCTCGCGCTTTACTTCAACGGCCTGGAAATTGTCTGCGAGCTTCTCCACGATCTTGCGGTCGAGCTTCTGGAAGACAGGGATATTGTTGAGGTGGGCTGCCGTGAATGTTGGTTCGCCATTGAGGTACTGTATGTCTATGCGTTCCGTCTTCTTCAGTTCTACCTTGGTGCGATTAACGCGATATGTTCCGCTCTCAACCTGAGTCCAAGGGAGGAGCTTAAGAAGAAGTCGAGGTGTGATGGAGCCCATCTGAGGGGCTGTCTTGGTGGTGTTTGCTAACTTGCGGGCTGTCTGCGTAGTAATACTGCGCTGGATGTTGCTGTCTGCCATAATTGTCTTTTATTTTTTTATTGTTACTTTATGAATATTGTCTTTCACATGTTCTACTCCGAGCACCTCGAAGCCTTGTTCCTTGGCTGAACGAGGCACATTTTCAAGTGGTTCGCCCTCTGTGAGGAGTACTTCAAGCACATCGCCTTTAGCAATCTGTGCAAGTTTCAGTTTTGTCTTCACGAAAGTCATCGGACAATGCTCTTTCGTAATATCGAGTGTATGATTTGCCATAATTAAAATGTATTATCGTGTAGATTGTTTAGATAAACAGTGTTCTTCCGCCTTCACTCAGGTTCAGGAATGAAGCAACGCCGAGAACATCCTTTACTTCTGGGATGAAGTCGTCCTTCTCAAGTCCGAGCACATGCATTGCCATTTCGCAGGCATAGAGGTTGACGCCGAGGGCATTGGCTGCATCTACGAGTTCCTCAAGAGTGGCAACATTGTTCTTGCGCATCAGGTAGCGGAATATCTTAGGACCAATGCCAAGGAAGTTGAAACGGCTTGTTGGAGTATTGCTCAGACCTCCCATCATAAAGCCAAAGGTCTTTGTCAGCCAGTTGCTGCCCAGCCAGGCACGGCCAGTCTTCTTCTTGATGGCATCAAGTCCCCAGAATGTGAAGAAGATATTAACATCATAACCCACTGCAGCTGCTCCTGTTGCAAGTGTGAATACTGCTGTGAGTTTGTCGAAATCGCCGGAAAAGGCAATAAGTGATAACTTTTTATTTTCCATATTTGATACAATCTATTCTTTTAATCTTCATTTCAGTGAAATGCTATCAACAACAACGCCTTGTTCAATCTTGAATGCGTTGAATACCGGATATTGTCCTGCCAGTGAGATGATGGCATACACAATGTTAGGATCCAGGGCCAGACGCTTGTCTTCTTCCGATGGACGGGATGGAGAAGCAGGATGGCTATGCCAGTTTGCTACTATCCTCAGTCCTTTGCTTCGTGCATACTTCAGCGCGGCAAACTGTTCCTTGGGGTCAAAACTGAAGTGCTCTGTAGAATGATCGATATTAGTCATCGGATAGTTTTCCGTTGCATGTTCCTTATCGGGACCAAGCAGATAACCGCAACTCTCTACAGGAGCATCCTTGGTTGCTTGCTCAAGCACGGACTGATAGGCTGATTCTGTCAATGTAAGTGTCATGATTTCTTGTGCGATTTTATATCACAGACTCCCTGTTCATAATCAATGAGTTCGTGTACTGTAGGATTAGTTCCACAAATAGGACAAGTGTCACGATGGCGAACATTTATCTTGCGGAAGTCCATTGTCTTTGCATTGAAGGTCAGTAGTTTGTTCGTGAGCAGTTCCCCAACACCCGTGAGATATTTCAGTGTCTCTGCTGCCTGAATGGTTCCAAGCATGCCTGCAATAGCACCGAGCACACCTGCCTGCGAGCAAGTAGGAACAAGTCCTGCAGGAGGAGGTGTCTTGAACATACATCTATAGCAGGCACTTCCAGGAATATGCGTAAAAGTCTGACCTTCAAATCGAAGTATTCCTCCGTGACTAAAAGGTTTACCCGCCATCACACAAGCATCGTTGATGAGGAATTTCACAGGGAAATTGTCCGTGCCATCCACAACGAAATCATAATCCTTGATAATCTCTGCTGCATTGTCTGCCATCAGCAAATCCTTGTAAGCATTGACCTTTACATTAGGATTTATTGCGAGCATTTTCTCCTTTGCCGACAGCACCTTTGCCTTGCCCACATCCTCTGTGAAGTGGATAACCTGTCGCTGCAGGTTGCTCAGGTCCACATTGTCACCATCTATTATGCCGATGGTTCCTACACCGGCTGCAGCAAGGTACAATGCCACTGGAGCACCAAGTCCCCCGGCACCTACTACAAGCACCTTACCGTTACGAATCTTCTCCTGACCTTCAACACCTACATCCTGTAGAAGTATGTGTCGGGAATAACGCTCAAGTTCTTCTTCTGTAAAATCAAACATTAACAGCCTCCTCCCATGAAATAAAGGAAATCAACATAGTCACCTTCGTTCAGTTGAGTACCGGCGAAATCATCGCGCTCTACGAATTCCTCGTTCACTTGAACACTGACCATCTCTGGTTCGGCTACCTTGTTTAATTCTATTAGTTTTGCTACAGTGATAGGTGTATCCACTTCCTGTGGTTCTCCGTTTACAAAAATTTTTGCCATATATTTTATTTTAATGTAATTTGTCTTTCCTACTCCAAAGCATCCATTCTGTGCTATTCTTTACTCATTTTTCGCATGTACAAACTCTATGAACTCGTTCTTCTCCTCTTCGGTCTTGAGGCGGACGGTGTACATCTGCTGGCCCATTGCCGCATGGAAGATGGCAGGCATTCGTTCGCACTGAACCAAGTCTGCACCGTAGCGCTCAAGTATCTCCTCGTGCGTGTGTACATAATTGTATATATCGCGCCGTGAAGCAAAGACACAGTAGTATTCGTCTGCCCAGGCACGCGAAAGTGCATTATGGGTGTTGTGGTTCAAGGCTGTAGCCAGATGCGATTTGTCGTATGCCACCATGTCGGCCCATATCTTATAGACATCGGTAGAATGGGCGTAGTTGATCATATCAGGCGTATAGCCACCGGCAGGACGCATGTTCACCTCCAAGGCAACGAAATCTCCTACCCCACCAAGTGCGCCTTTGTCCTTGTTGAGACGGAAGAACTCCAGATGCACAAAGCGCGACTTCACACCAAAAGCCTTCACCGTCTTTCGTCCAATGACCTGTAGCGGTTCGGGTATTTCCTTTGCCACATAATAAGACAAATCGAGTTGTTTGTTGACAATGTCCATGATGCTTGGTGGCCAAACGGTCATTGACTCAAAGAGCGGATTGCCGGCAGAATCGATGATGGCATCATACGAGCAGATATCACCTGTGATGAATTCCTCAATGACATAGTTGTTGACATCGGGAACAGTGCTGAAGAACTCGTTCAGTTCATACTCATCATGAATCTTATGCGTACCACCAGCACCTACACCGACGTCTGGTTTGCCGATAAGAGGATAGCCCACCTCATCGGCAAATATCTCGGCGGCGTCGTGGCCCTTTGAACACTGAATCTGGCGTGCTGTTGGAATGCTTGCCTCTATGTATATCTTCTTCATCTCTGACTTCTCCTTGATGAAGGCGATGCGGTCACTTTGGACGCCAGTGGTTATATTGAAGTCGGTACGCAGGCGAGCGTCCTGCTCGAGCCAGTATTCGTTGTTGGACTCAATCCAATCAATCTTGCCGTATTTGTAGGACAGGAAAGCCACAGCACGGAACACCTGGTCGTAGTCCTCCAGGGTGTCCACACGGTAGTACTCGGTAAGCGTCTCCTTGAGCTGCGGTTCCAACTCATCGTATGACACATCGGCAATGCCAAGCACATTCACTCCGTTCTGTTTCAGTCGGTTACAGAACTGCCAGTAGGTATGCGGGAATTGTGGTGATATAAATATGAAGTTCATTCTTGGGGGGGTATAAAGGGTATGAGGGGGATGAAGTCCCCTTAAATTCTCAATTCTCAATTTTCAATTATCAATTCTCAATTATCAATTCTCAATTTTTACGCTGCAATGCGGAGTTGCTGGTTGAAGATTTGCGAGAAGAAGTAGAGGGCTTGCTTACGCCACCAGTCGAAACTGTGGTTGACATCATAGCCCCAAATGTCTACTTTAGCGGGAATGTTCTTCTCGGCAAGCAACTGACCCAGACGAAGAGTGGATGCACATGTAATCTCTTCGTAGTCGCCCTGACCGCAGCAAAGGATAATCTGCTTGTTGCGATATTGTTCGTTGAGCAGATGGGGGTCGTTCTGCGTTGGGAGATAGTGCAAAGGAGAGTTGCGGAATATCAGTGATGTGGCGTCGCTCTCGTCAAAACCAGGGAAGAAATAATCGGCATGGAAAAGACCACTCAATGACAGGATTGTGTCAAAAAGGTCGGGACGACGGAAGAACACATTGCCGGCATGATAGCCACCCATTGAACAACCCGTAACAATCAGTTTCTCGCCATTGCCGACAGCGGGAATCAGTTCCTCTGTGATATAGCGAAACCAACTCTCATGAAGATCAATCAAAGGCTGATAGTCAACATTAGCATTGGGGTTATCGTTAACGACGCTCCATGTCTCTTTGTCAATGCTGTCGCAACAGATAAGATGGAATAGTCCTGCCTCTATCATAGGCGAGAGCACCTCGATCATGCCATTGTCCTCCCACTCGTAGAAACGCTGGTCCTGACTTGGGAACACCAATACCCCACGACCTTCTTGGCCGTAGGTTTTGTATTCCACCTCGCGCTGGAGATTCTCGCTGTAGGTCTTATAGTATTTTACTTCCATCTTTCCTTATTAATTATTTATCAAACATGCCATAATTCTTCTGCAAAGTTACAATACAAAGAGAATAATTCCAAGAATGATGGATTATTTAGAAAATATTCCCGCAAAAACATTGTATTACGGAATAAAATTATTGCATAGCATTTCATTTCCTACCATAAACAGAATTTTATTCTCCCGCCTCAGTATGGCTGACGCGCTGAGTTTTTGACATAAAGCCTCAATATAAAAACAACTCGAGCCAAGCATAAGCCTGGCTCGTTTTCGTCTATCCCCAATGCAGATTTTCGCCTGAGTTTTTTGCAGTTTGGAAAAAATGAGTTATATTTGCCTGTCCTAACAAGTAAAAGTAAAACTTTTAGGAATCGTACAATCTAATCCTGCCCAGAAAAGGGGAAGCTTACAATATATGAAAATGGATAAATCTGTTAATGGGATATTGATAATAATTATTATGGTGTCGCTCATTTCATGTACTAATTACAAGAACATAGATGCGACTATGGATTCAAACATGAATATGCCTTCAATCCGTGCTATTATGGATGTTGTTAAAGGATTTGACGCGAATTCCTCAGAGGAAGTGGCAATTCTTTATGATACATTACTTGAGAAGTCAAATTACGCCTTGGTTGATTCTGGTACTTATTATAATTTAGCAAAAGAAGGTATTGGCGTAAATACAATTAAATATTTTTGTATAGGCAAAGGAGATAAAGAAAGAAAAATATACAGGAAACCTGTGTATTTCGAAGAGGGAATATTATTTAAATATGTTGAAAATTTAGGCATCGGATTACGGTTTTATTTTGCCAATAGAAAAGAGATGCTGGCATTTTTCAAGGAGGCTGAAGATACTGGATATGAACATTTAGACTATGGGAAATATAATTTTTTCTTACTTGAAGATGTTGGATGGGCGTTGCATCCATATGATGAGAAAAATAATGTTGTAGAATTAAAATGGGAATAATTATGCGAAGATTAATAATCTGCATATATGCCATCATTGCTATAGCGTCAATATGCTATGGACAAGATTCCTCACAAGTTATTGACAAGTATAAGAATCTGCAAGACCGAAACTATCGTGATATTTCAAAAGAAATAAAAACTGATATAGACTCTTTGCTTGTTAATAATATTGAGAATTATAAAGAAAAGCGTATTTATCTTAAGGACTTTCATAAAAGACTAAAAGGAATAAATGCAATCCTAATTCCAAATGAGGGTATAACCGATAGCATTGAAAGAGATTTTTCAAAACTTATCGGCTATAAAGAATATCAATTATGTGATACCACCTTTGCTAATGATGCATATTGGGCGGTGTTTTCCGGTCCATTAGAAGATGGCATGATTTTCGACAGAGCACAATATTATGTAAATGACGAGTGGACTTCATTCGTAATGATAATAGAAAAATATAATGTGACATATCTTGTGAATCTTGAAGGGACATTCAAAGAACAAGATATCGAAAGAATTGTGCATAGCATTGAATACATAATAAAAGGCGAACATCCATTTCTTGAGGATTTATCTGAATAAGTGCAGCAAAGGAGTTTGGATAGAATCTAACGAGGAAAAACTAAAGAAGATATGATTTCTGTTAGAAAATATATGGCTCTGCCCCTGATTGCCTTGCTTATCGCTTGCCAGGGTACAGATTCTGTTGACTATAAGGATTCCTCTGCCCCAGTGGAGGCGCGTGTGAAAGACTTGTTGGACAAGATGACCATGGAAGAGAAACTGAGACAACTCTCCCAGATCAACATGGTGTCTGACATTGTCAACGACGGGGTATTCGACGAGACGAAGCTGGACGAGGTCATCGGTTCCGACGGATACGGATCCGTACAAGGCATCGTGCTGTCGGGCGAAAAGGCTACCGAGTACTACAACCGCGTACAACGTTACTGCATGGAGAAAACACGTCTGGGTATCCCCATATTCACAACAACAGAATCGTTGCACGGATCCGTACAGGACGGTTCCACCATCTTCCCGCAAAGCATTGGAGTGGCAGCGACATTCGACCCCGAACTGGCCAACCAGATGACGACAGCTGTGGCGGGCGAACTCTTCGCGCAGGGTGTAAACCAAGTGTTGTGCCCCGTGGTGGATGTGACCCGCGACCCACGTTGGGGACGTACTGAGGAGACCTTTGGCGAGGATCCCTACCTGAACGGCCTCTTCGGCATAGCTGAAGTGAAAGGCTATCTGGACAACAGATTGAATCCCGTGCTGAAACACTACGGTCCTGGCGCTGAAACGCAAGGCGGACTGAACTTGGCTTCGGTGAGCTGCAGCCTTCGCGATCTGTTGCAGATTCATCTAAAACCCTTTGAGATGGTGGTACGGAACACAAATCTACACGGCATAATGAGCTCGTACGATGCATGGGACCGTATTCCCAATTCAGCCTCACACTATCTGCTGACAGAACTGCTGCGCGACGAATGGGGCTTCGATGGCTATGTGTATTCCGACTGGGGCGCCATAAGCTTTCTGCACAGTTTCCACAAGGTGGCTGCCAACGAGGCCGAAGCAGGACGGATGGCTATCACGGCAGGATTGGATTTCGAGGCTTCTTCGGACTGCTTCTGGAAGCTCCCTGAGCTGGTGGAGCAGGGCAAGATGGATGAAGGCGTGATCGACCAAGCCGTAGCTCGCGTGCTGAAGGTGAAGTTTGAGATGGGCCTCTTCGAGAATCCTTATCGCAACGAGGGCGGAAAGCCCCAGATGCGCACTGCGGAGAACAAGGCACTGGCACGTCGCATGGCCGACGAATCCATCGTCCTGCTCAAGAACGAAAATAATCTTCTCCCTCTGGATGCCGGCCACTTGCGTTCGCTGGCTGTTATCGGTCCCAACGCCGATCAGGTACAATTCGGAGACTATAGTTGGAGCCGTAGCAACGAGGATGGTGTGACACCACTCGCTGGATTGCGCCAGCTGTTGGGTGAACGGGTAAATATACGTTACGCTAAGGGATGCGATCTGGTGACAGACGATCGGAGTGGCTTTGCAGAAGCTGTGAATGCCGCACGGACGAGCGATGCAACCCTGCTTTTCCTAGGTACCGCTAGTGCCTCGCTGGCACGCGACTACAGTAATGTTACCTCGGGCGAAGGCTTCGATCAGTGCGACCTGAATCTGACCGGTGTACAGCAGCAGTTGCTGGAGGCAGTCTATGCCACAGGCAAACCTGTAGTATTGATTCTCGTTACCGGCAAGCCTATCAGTTTGCCTTGGGCCAAGGAACATGTACCTGCCATTGTAGCCCAATGGTATGGTGGTGAAGCTGCGGGAAATGCTATTGCCGATATGCTGGTGGGAAATACCGTGCCCTCGGGCAAGACACCTATCTCTTGGCCACAGAGTGCAGGCCATCTGCCTTGTTTCTACAACCATCTGCCCTCAGACCGTGGTTTTTACCATCAGCCGGGTGCACCTAACAACCCGGGACGCGACTATGTTTTCTCCTCTCCCGACCCTCTTTGGGCCTTTGGACATGGGTTGAGCTACACATCGTTTGAATATGGTGAACCTGTTCTCTCAGCCACCCAACTGCTCCCGACGGACACCCTAACTATAGGGCTGGATGTGCGCAATACGGGATTGTATGATGGTAAGGAGGTCGTGCAGTTGTACTTCAACGATATTGCCAGTTCGCTGGCTACCCCCGTCAAGCAGCTTAAGGCCTTCAAGAAAGTGGAGATTCCCGCTGGCGAAAGTCGTCGCGTGGAGATGCGCGTTCCTGTGAGCGAGTTCGCCTATTACGACATGGACATGAATCTG
Organism: Prevotellaceae bacterium UBA1726; assembly: GCA_002316005.1. Taxonomy (GTDB): domain Bacteria; phylum Bacteroidota; class Bacteroidia; order Bacteroidales; family Bacteroidaceae; genus Prevotella. Next base: position 33,936 of record DCIM01000064.1, read on the forward strand.
CAGGTCGAGCCTGGAGAATTTGACATCATGATTGGTTCTGCCTCGGATGACATCCGTCATACGATACGTATCCAAGTGGGGGCCAAGGGTAGTGTGATAAAGACCGATCCCGTGACGAATGCATCCTTCATGGTGACTCCCGATGGAGATACCATTCGCAGGGAATGACCTGGGGCTGGGAGTAAATATTTTCTTTCCTCCCCGAATGGATATTCCCCGAGCAGATTTCGGTTTAATGCAGATTGCAGTTTAATGGAGCCTTTGGCTTTGCGACACACATTTTCCGCCCGAGTTTTGGGGCAATGTCACACATTTTGCTGAATAATAATGTGTTTTTCAAAAAAAATGTAGTAATTTTGGCTTCGCATTCAAGAATCCGTCCCTTTCGGGGGACATCTCACAGCAATGGTTGAATTATGTTAGGAACAATTGTTAATACTTGCACAATACTCGTGGGCGGGGCCTTCGGAGCAATTGTACGTCAAGGTATTGGAGAGAAATACAAGAAGTCTCTGTTCGATGCCCTCGGACTTGCATGTCTGGTCTTAGGCATGAACGCGGCTCTGCCAAACATGGCGAAAAGCGAATATCCGGTGATGTTCATTCTCAGTCTTGCCATTGGTGCCATCATTGGTACACGACTCGACCTGGCAGGGAAAATAGACCGACTGAACGCCAAACTGAATGCAAAGTCGGGCAAGGAAAACAATAGTTTAAATGGTCTTGTGACTGGCGTCCTTCTCTATTGCATCGGTACGTTTCCTAAGACTATATATCACCGTTTTGAGTCCCCAAAATTAGGATTTATCTAAATGGGCAATACGACACCAATGACTTCAGCACAGAAGACGACCAAATGCATCATTATGAGCCGAGTGTCCACAACTATTCAGGATTTGGACATTCAGGAGGAAGAATGCAGGGGTTATTGGGACTGGGTTTCTCCTTTAGCATACTCTGTAGGTGTGACACCGAACTGTTTTTGGAAACACTTTGTGAAATATGACGGATTGTTGAATCCCACCTTGTAGCATACCTCATTGACGCGCATGTCAGCTTCGAGCAATAACTCGGCGGCTTTGCGTAATCGTACCACCTGCAGCATCTCGTTTGGTGTGGCATCTGTTATACCCTTTACCTTTGCGAAGAGACTGCTTCGGCTGACGCCCATCTGCTGAGCGAGCATTGCCACATTGAAATCGGCATTGCTGATGTTCTCCTCTATGATGGCTTGCATATTGAGTAGGAACTCATTGTCAACAGGTGTCTTCGCCACCTCTTCTATCTTGGTCTTTACATTCTGCGAGAATTTCTTGAAAAGGAGTCTGCGCATATCGAGAACATTGCGTATGCATGCATGGAGATACTTCATAGAGAATGTAGTTAGTAACGCAAAAGTAT
>DCIM01000007.1:0-25491 GCA_002316005.1 Prevotellaceae bacterium UBA1726
GGAAATTTCGGTTTTTGGGCATTATCATGATAGTAAAGGAGAGGGGAATTGCCGAAAGAGAAAGACCGTACCTTTGTTGGATGCGGTCTTTTGCTTATCCCTTAATAACTGCAACAGGCAGCAGACGAGTGCGTACTTTCACAAGGTCAAGCTCATTAGCAATAACCTCCTCAATGTCCTTGTATGCACCTGACGCCTCCTGCATATCATCCTGTGAGCGAATGGCGTGGATTATACCCTTTGCTTCAAGTTCTGCAATTTCCTTCTTCATGTCGAGGGTACGAATGGCGGCCTTACGAGACAAGACACGCCCGGCGCCATGTGAACAGCTCATGAAAGACTCGGGGTTACCAAGACCTTCTACTATGTAGGAAGCAGTGCCCTGAGAACCAGGAATGATACCGATAACTCCCTCTCGTGCCAGCGTTGCACCCTTACGGTGAACAAACACATTCTTGCCGAAATGATTCTCATGAGCGGCATAGTTGTGGGCAATGTTTATCATAGGTTCAAACTCGATCCCTGGCAAGGCATCTGCGATGACTTCCTCAATTCGTTCCATCATCAGCTTTCTGTTGCAAAGGGCGAAGTCAATGCAATACTTCATTTCATTCCAGTACAGTCCGAACTCTCTTGTGCCCTGTGGTAGGAAAGCAAGACGAAGATCAGGAGTGACAACCGAATGCCATTGTTCATTCAGTTTCACAGCAAGGTCATTGTAGTATGCACCAACTCGCTGTCCAAGATTTCGAGAGCCGGAGTGAATCATTATCCATAGAGTATCTTCCTCGTCCTTCTGCAACTCAATGAAGTGATTGCCCCCACCCAGAGTACCAACTTCATGACGGATGGATTGCTGACGCTGCTTCACTATTACCATGCTGTCGATGTCATATCCCTCTGGCAGATACTTCTCATCTTGCAGTTCCTCGTGATGTTCCATTCCGAGTGGTATCCTCTCACGAATTCCCTTCATAATCTGCTTCCTCAACACCTCCAAAGGAATATCAGAAACCTTCCAGTTTGTCTTTACAGCACACATACCACAACCAATATCCACACCGACTGCATTTGGGATTACGGCATCCACACATGCGAGTACACCTCCAATAGGCATACCCATACCAGCATGAACATCGGGCATAATGGCAAGATGATGGTAGAGGAATGGCAATTTGGTCAGATTCTCTATCTGTCTCAATGCTGATTCCTCCAGATTGTCCGTCCATATCTTCACAGGACGGCCATTGATTATTCTTACATTCATTTTTCTTACCTTATTAATTATTATACATTCATTTCCGGTGTAAAGGTGTCATTCTCGATGTGGCTGCAAAATTATTGTATTACTACGCAATCTTTCTGCGTATTCAAGGAAAAAGTACATATACAAGGCTTGTTTTGTAAAATTTTCCACCATTACGCAGATAGGTTTCGTATCTTTTTTGTAATTTTGCATCCGATTTCAAAATAATAGTATGCTGAAACAATTTATGAACATATCAAAAACATCTCTTTATCAGGGTATCTACTACTCTGAGCGAGCAAGCTATGTTCATGAATCACAGAGTGAGCCTCGCCTCGCTTTGGTATGTTTCCAGCATCGTACACATGCAGACTATAAACGGATTACGAACTAAAAACAAGTCCGTTTCATAATACCCCATACGAATAGTTGGAAAGTACCTGCCAGAGGTCTTTTCAGCTATTTTTTTTGTGTCTATAATCAAACAACAATATTAATAATTAAATCATTTCAAGTTATGTTACATTTACGATCAGAACATCAGGAGAATATCAGAGCAGTAAGGAACCTTGTGGCCATCATCGTCACACCGAGTGTTAGTTATCCCGTTTCGAAATAACCCAATCCTACTGCTCAAGAGGAATTAATAAACATTTATCATTATGAACAAAATAGACATTACATATACCCATGCCAGTAAACAAGAATGCCCTAATAAGGTACAAGACTATAGACAACTGTTTAAGAAACAGATTCAGAAGGTGGACACTTGACGATTTGGTGGACGCCGTTTCAGATACCCTCTACGACATGGAGGGAATACCTGGTGTGTCTGTAAGGACCATCCAGAACGATATTCAGGTAATGAGATCCGACAAACTCGGCTACAACGCTCCTATCGTTGTATACAACAACAAGTTTTACAAGTACTCTGATCCTAACTACTCAATATCTGATATGCCATTATCAGATGAGGATACTGAGCTCATAAAAAAAGCAGTGAAGATGCTGAAGGAGTCGGAACTTGCAGGAGCGACGCAGGAAATGACGGACATACTGAAGAAGGTGGAGGATCGGCTTAACAAAATCCTGACTTTCGTATAAAACAAAATTAGCCCCTTACTGTATTAATCGCATATCAAGGCAATTAGTTTCAGTAAGGGGCATTAATTGTGGAAGCCACAGTGTATGTAGGGAAAACAGGACTCGAACCTGCGGCCTCTGCATCCCAAATGCAGCGCTCTAACCAACTGAGCTACTTCCCTGTCAAGTACTCATCATGACCGTAGAGGGCTTTAACTTTCAAGGCAAGGTCTTTGTAGACTTGGACGAGGGGAGTGATTACTATCGTATCTATTTTCTGAAGGAGAATAATCAGGAAGAGCAAAGAGCCGATGTTGGCTTCGACGAACTCGGAACCATTCTGGACTCTCTTATTGAGTCAGGAAACATGAGCCAGGAGGAATTTATAAGAGAGTCGAAAATGAATATGAGTGTCATTTGCTTATCATATAATTGAAACTGGGAAAGGCAGGTGAATAGGTAAAAGATCACCTGTCTTTTCTTTTTCCCTCAATTCCTTTACTTAACTGTTAAAATATTCTTGTTTTTCAAGAAAATGTTGTAATTTTGCATACAATTTGGTATATCTCGCTACACTCTGCTACAAACCGACACATCATTGCTACAAAATTACAAACTTGATTTTGTTATTAAGGCATTGAAAATCAGCATCGTTACACGGTGATACATTTCCAGCAACAAAATTCTTACGTTGATAATGGATTTTGCGAGGTGGACAACCCAGAATCATGTTTAATTTGACTCTATCATACGTTCCATTAAGGACTTTGTAAGGGGCATTTAACATAGATTTACATAGTACAAAACTGTATGCAAGATTGAGATATAAAATGCATGGCAATTTGTATGCAGATTTTATATGCATTTTGTACCGTGAACCAGAGAGTAATTCTTAAAATATGTAAAATATTAAAAATAAACGATTGGAATCCAACTAATTAGACAATGTTGTCCATGGACAAAAGATGGACAATAACTGCTCAAAATAGGTTGCGCAATGGCTTTACGGAGATTGAAAATCAACGAATTAGACGATGTGTTAATTTGCTTTCGGTTCCCTCTCTCTCCGCAGAAGAGCAATCCGCAAGGGTTGCTCTTTTTTTTTGTTGCGGACAGAAGTATTTCTATTGAATTAGGAAGTATTAACGCGCTTTATGCCAGAGAATTGGCAATTATGTTATACCTTTGCATCAAGATGGCACTATCAAACATAGAGAAACATTACAATAAGCATCCGGAGGACCTCCGATTGTTGCGCCGACATGGTATTGTGGAATTCGAAACCACAATGCATCATCTGCGTCGTTTTCTTCAACCAGGACAGCTGATTCTTGACATTGGAGCAGGCACAGGTCGCTACACTTCTGCCCTGATGGCGGAAGGCTATAAGGTGAAGGCTGTGGAACTTGTGAAACGCAATATTGATGTCTTCCTGAAGCGTGAGCCTACTGCTGATGTTGTTAAGGGTGACGCCCGTAATATGCCTTTCCTCGAGGACGGAACAGCAGACGTCACTCTCCTACTTGGCCCTCTCTATCATCTTATTGGCGATGACGAGAAACTGAAGGCTCTCAATGAGGCAAAACGCGTCACAAAGCCAGGCGGATTGATTTTCGTGGCTTATCTTATGAACGAATACAGTATTCTTTCCTATTGTTTTGACGAAGACCGTATTGGCGACCTCTTGGCAAACGGTTTTGTGGATAAGAAATTCCATGTGCAGACTCCAGAGGGCGAACTCTACGACTATGTTCGCATGGATGATGTGAACCGCCTCAACGAGAAAGCAGGATTGGAGCGAGTGACAGTGTTCTCACCTGATGGTGCAGCTGATTATATGCGTACCCGCCTAAACAAAATGAGCGAAGAAACCTTCGCCCATTTCATTGAATATCAGAAAACCATCTCCGAGCGTCCCGACCTTATTGGTGCGGGCAGTCACATCGTAGATGTGGTAAGATGCAAGGAATAGAGATCAGACACTCACAGCACTAAGACTCCCGTTCTTTTCCTCTATCTTCTTTTCTTCGGTCAACTCCCTTACGGCAATGCGGAAGGCATCTTCCACATTCGCTCCGCGACGGGTGAAACCAAGTTTCTTTGCTGTGATGAGCGACAATGCCTCAGCCTTTATGGCGAATTGCTCGCGGATGGCTTCAAGGATAGCATTCTTGATTTCAGCCATCGGAATATCGGTTATGTCGCGACCGTTGTTTGCGCGATATGTGTCATAGCCCTCACTCGAAGCCTCATCAAGCCATACAGAATAACCTCCTCTATCGGGAACAACAAACAACTCGTTCTCGGCAATCTCCTTGAAATCCTTCAGCACAGTTGGTGTGACGCGCGAGATTCCTCTCAAAGCGCACACTCTACGGCAGAGTTGCATAAGCGACATTGGCTGTTCCACCTTCACGATGTCTCGTGCAAGGGCAAGATTCGACTTCGACAAAGCTGTAGATTGCTTACACGCGTACTCCTTATATTCCGCAATGTTTGATTCCACAGCCTCAATTTCCTCTTCCTTTATCTCAAAAGGCTTTGTCTCATGACGCTCAGGTGTTGGCGGTTCGGGAGTTGTTTCCAATCGCTCGATGATTCGTGTCACAACGCGCTCAGGATTATTGAACCAGTCAACACTCCAAACACGCATCACCTGCCAACGGAGATTGCCAAGAACAGAAGGTTGCACAATCTCTCTGTCGCGTGTGGTGGCTGTGTTGTGATAGCCGTTTCCATCGAGTAGGATTCCAAGTTGATAGATTTCCGGATTCGACTTCGAACTTACTGCCACATCAACCTTGAACTTCGAGCGACCAACATTCACCGAGGCATTATATCCCTTTTCTGTCAAGGCGCGTGCAATCTGGCGAGCAAGGATGAGGTCATCACCTCCACCAATAGCATTCTCCGACTGAACGAGAATCTGCTGTTCGGCATATTCAAGGAAGTGCTTCAGTCCTTCCACCCCTCGTGCATTCGAACGACGGAGGTCAATCTGTGCCGAACGGAGTGTCGAGAATACGAGCATCTCCTGACGAGCACGACTGACAGCAACATTGAGTCTTCGTTCACCACCCTTGTTGTTAAGCGGACCGAAGTTCATCGAAACCTTACCGGTCTTATCCGGTCCGTAGCCAATAGAGAACAGCACCACATCACGTTCATCGCCCTGGACATTCTCAAGGTTCTTCACAAAGATAGGTTCGTACATTTCATCGGCCGCTGCCCTCAGGTCCTTATTGCCATCAAGGAGTTCCTGCAGAAGGTCCTCGATGAGGTTCTGCTGAACAACGCTGAAAGCAATGACACCAATACTACGCTTACAGAGTTCGGCATCTTTCAGTCGGCGTTCTATCTCTTTCACTATGGCCTTTGCCTCTTCCTTATTCGAGCGGCGGCCACCCTTGTCGTAAACACCATCCACAGGAATGAGCTTCACCTTTGTCTCCTGATCGTCAACAGAAGGGAAAGTGATGAGCGAACCGTCATAATACTCGTTGTTCGAGAATGCTATGAGCGATTCGTGCTGCGAACGATAGTGCCAGTTGAGTTGCAACGATGGAATCTCGAGTGTCTTGCAGTCTTCAAGGATACTCTCCAAATCGTCAATATCGGCTTCATCCTCATCCACATTTGCAGTAGCGAAGAAACTTGTTGGCGGCATCTGCTTTGGGTCGCCCACAACAACGAGTGCCTTTCCGCGGGCTATTGCTCCTACAGCCTCGCTCGTAGGCATCTGCGAAGCCTCATCAAAGATGACAAGGTCGAACTTATCCTGGTCGAGGGCAAGGAACTGTGCTACCGACATAGGGCTCATCAGCATACAAGGACAGAGTCTTGGCAACAGAGTTGGAATCTGCGACATCAAGTCGCGGAGTGATGTCCCTCGTCCACCATTACTGATATTGCGGTTCAAGAGACCAATCTCACTACTGCTGTCGATATTCTCTGTGACGCGTGGAATCTGTGCCGCGAGTTTTGCAAAGAGTTCCTTGCGACTAAGCATCTGGAAATCAGCGGTCAACTTCTTATAGAGTGTCACCGTATCATCGAAAATCATTCCCTCGAAGGTTCTCAAAACCACCGAGTCTTCTATCTTCTTCTTAGCCAGAGCCATGAAGATTGCCTTCTTTGTCATTGGCAGAACTTCAGCTGCATTCACCACCTCGCTCTCAATCTTGCTGACAACAGCCGAGAGTCCTTGTGAAATCAGTTCTTTGCGGAACTCATTCCAATGGAACCAGTCGCGCATTCCACTTAAATGACCACTCCATTCCATCAGTTTCTCCACCATTCCACGCAGTTTTTCTGCTGTTGGCATCTGGTCGAGAGCCAATTTGAAACCAAAGTATTTCGTTGCCAACGACTGCATCTCCACAATCTCCTTATGGAGTTTGTCGTATGCCATCACATCATCAAAGAGCTGATCGAGTCTGTCCTCAGTAATAAACTGACTATACTCACGCATCTTCTTCAGGAACGAGCGTTTTGCGAAGAACTTAGGCAGGAACCACTTTGTACCAATCTCGCGCCATTCGTTGTAGAGCAAGTTGATGTCGGCATCGAAAATACTCTCGTTGCAGTCACGCATGAGTTGCTCTCTGAGTTCTGGTGCCTTGGTAAGTGTCTGGTAGTCGGTGATGCCTTTGTTCAATGTGTCTGCAGCAGCATTGAGTTTTGCGCGGAGACTCTCCTCGCTGGCAAGGTCGCCCTCCTCAATATTCAATCCAAGAAGTGGATGTTGCGATGGTTGACCGACAAGTTTCAGGAGCGAAGCCAAGCGTTCACCAAGCAGATGATCATATTCTGCAACAGTTGTTGGCGAGAGGTGCTGCAAGAGTTCGTCGGTAAGAATCTTTCCTTCAAGTGGTTTGCAGTCATGCTCCTCATAACGGAGTATGCAGTCATAAACAGAGAACCCAGTAGTACCCTTGTCCTCGTGCAACTCCTCCATATACTCAATGAGTTTCGAGCGCTGGCCATAGAGTTTCTGGGCAGTACGGGCATAATCCTCCGGACTATGTATATGTGCCACCTGAAGTGCCTTCGAGAGTTGTTCCAAAACATGACGCTTGGTAATCTTGTTCGAGTGCATCTCGAGACAGAACGGATCAAGACCAATCTTTGCCAATCGACTCTGAACAACACTAAGAGCCGCCATCTTCTCGGCAACGAACAGCACTCGTTTGCCTTGGAACATTGCATTAGCAATGAGGTTGGTGATGGTCTGCGACTTTCCCGTTCCCGGAGGACCATACAAAATGAGCGAATGTCCCCTACCCGCTTCAATGATAGCCGCCATCTGCGAAGAATCAGCATGAACCGGCAAGGCAAGTTTGTCAGGGGTTAATGACTTATCGAGTTCGCCGAGTGTCTGGTCGGCTGATTCTGGTTGCCAGGTGAGGCGTTGCTGAGCAAGACTCTCAATAACTTTGTTCTCGAGCATTTCCTTACGATGATTGTGGATATCGTTCCACATAAGGAACTTACTGAACGAGAATACTCCGAGTATGCATTCCTCCTCCACATCCCAGTTTTTCTGGTTCTTGAGGGCATCGCGGATTATTGAGAATATCAATGTCACATCCACTCCGTGTTCATCGGTAGGAAGTGGATAAAGGCCCGGAATCTCTATGTCGTAGTTCTGGCGGAGGAACTCAAACAATGTCACATTGAGCATCATCTCCTCATCGCGTGTACGGATATAGTAGCCACGTTTCTTATAGACCATATCCACAGGAAGCATCATGATTGGGGCATAGCGAGGCACCTCACTCACTTCCGTCTCATACCAACGCAAGGCTCCAATAGCAAGGAAGAGAGAGTTTGCACCAGTCTCTTCAATGGCGTTACGAGCCACACGATAGATGTTCTTCAGCACATTCTGGCTTTCGGTTTCTGTATGGTAGGTGTGGAGTTTGTTATGCTGTATGTCGTTGCTCACAATCTGCTGCAAAGCCGGATTTGACTTCGAACGAATCAGTTTGCCCGACATATTGAGATTGATATCCACATCAGGTTTCTCCATGACGAGATATTCCTCGTTGTCCTGCAGATGGTCCTCGAGTTTATCTACATCAAACGACACAAGTTGTATTGCTCTGTGATGCAGAGAGAGGTTGAGCATTGTGTTGCGGAGTGAGAAGTCGAGGAGTTTCCGCTCCCAGATGTCCATACGCGAGAGCTGACGCTCGTCCACCACCTTCGAAAGGTCGTAGCGTGAATGTTCATGAATATCGATAACGCATTTCTCGTGTTCCACGCCATCGTTCACTTGCATCTCCCACACTCCGTTGTGTTCAACAATCTGCGGCATCGGGAGATAACCGTCCAGGCGACAGCGACGGATGTCTATCATCATCTCAAACTTATTCAGTTCGGCAAGATGCAGGACGGCTGTCTTCACAGCCTCCGAGAATTGTGTACGCTCGTCGGTAAGGCGTGTGGCCTCAATGACCATCATCTCGTTTATTCCTTCCGAGCATTTCTTCTCAACGAACGCCACATCATCGCATACATTATAATTATAGCAGTCGTCAACAAGCCAAACGGCAAGATAGGCATGACCTTCCTGAATAATGATTCCTGTGTTGATGCCTACAGCCTCAAGCACACTCGCAAACAACACCGACAACTCTATGCAGTTGGCGAGTTTTGTCGAGAGCACCTGGGCAGGAAGCGTCACTCGCTGTCCTTCCTTGCAGAAACTGGCCGGCAAAGCCCTATAGACGAGATTCTCGGAATGGAGTGCGGCATAGACGGCAGCCACTTGCTTCTGCACAGTCATGATGTTACCCGACTGATACTCGGTGAATGCCGACGAACCAGTCAGGTCCTTCAGTATTGTTGCCGCCTTGGTGACAATCTGACCTATTGCAGGATGGTTTGGTGTCACAAACGAAGCGAGCATCTGTGGCAGCGTTCCTGTTCCGAGCCAGTAGTCGTAAGGCATCAGTTCTATGCTGTATTCCTTAGTATAGGCAAGTGTCTTCTTTTCCTCGGACGAGGCATCAACCCACACATTCACCTTGAACGAGGTTATGAGTTTCTCGGTCAACGAGGCTGCCATCTTCGTGTTTGGCAATATGGCGAAGTCGGTCAGTTTGATGTCTTTTCTTGCTGGCACAAGGGGCATGAGTGGTGTATGTGTGGTGACGAAGTATTCTCCCTCACATTCCACATATACATCATGCATCTCAGCCTCGGTATTCTTGAGCGAAGCCGACTGACAAATGCCTATGCCGTTGTTTATCTGGGCATAGTTGACGGTCTTGAAATAATCAATATTCAGATTTATCATGAATAAGTTGGTCTTTTACTTCCCTTTCACCAATGGTTGCTGTACTGGCTGGTCCTGAAGTTTCTTCATACTCTTCAACTTGACTTTCTTGCCAACCTTTACCTTACCCTTTGTAGCGGTTGCTTTTCCAGCCTTCTTCAAAGATGTTGCCTTCTTACAGCAAGCACCTTCATTCGCACATTCCATTTTCTCGAGTTGTGCCTTCTTGCATTTTGCTTCCTTAAGGCAAACCTTTGCTGTGTCTGCTCGCTGAATGAGATTGGCATTCACCTTCTCAACCTTTACTACTTCCTGTGCACTCGCACTTCCTGCCATCATCATGATGGCTATTGCTGCAAAAATAATTCTTTTCATATCGTTGTCTTTTTTTATTTTAATACCTTTCCTTCTGCATTATACTGACGGTTCTCTGTATTGATGTAAACCTTACCGTTCTTCAAGTACTTTCCTTTGCGCATGTTCTTATTATATATGCCATTGATACCGGCTGCAGGGTCAACATCGAATGTTGCTATGAGAGTCTCTGTGCGCTCTTTCTGTCCTGTCTTCTCGAAGGTAATCTCGCGAGCGGCATCTGTATTGCCATCACTCCAACCAACAAAGATATAACCTTCGTTTGGTGTTGCCTGTATCTGGGCTGTGTCGCCTGAGCGATAGTCGCCAGCACCTGTAACAGTTCCCATTGCCTCATCGTTCACCTCAAGAACAAGTGTGATATACTCGCGGGTGTCAATGGTCAATGTCACAACTGCCGAAGATTTCTGTGTATTCATCGCCTCATCTACCGACTCTACCCAAACGCTGTATTCTCCGTCACCAAGGCCTTCCTCTGTGTATTCATGTTCCTTTGTCAGACTGCACATCGTATAACTCTCGCCAGTCTTCTGAACATTTACCTTGCACCAAGGAGCATCACTATCAAACTTCACCTTAATGTTGTTTCCATCAACCCATGCCTCGAAGTTCTCTACCTCATAGGTCAGAGTCTTCTTGAAGGTTGCTGTGAGCGAAATTGTTCGTGGCGACTCACCGGTCTTCTCGAGTGTCAGCACTCGCTCTGCGTTGGTGTCTTCATCACTCCAACTGACAAACTCATATCCCTCGTTTGCTGTTGCCTTGATGCTCACCTCATCGCCTGAGCGATACTGGCCTCCACCTGTGACAGTACCCATCGTTTCGTCATTCACGTCAAGTGCAACGGTGATATAGTCGCGGGTATCAACTGTGACGGTTGTTGTCACAGCATTGCCAAGATAGTATTTCTTGTTCGAATCAACCGGACGAACCGAAACAGTCCATTCTCCGTCTGGAACATTCGACACATTCACATTCTTGTAGTCAACAATACCGCTTACATGTGTCTTCTCATCATTGTAAACCTTAACATGGAAATAAGGGGCGTTGCCCTCGAATGTCAGGTTGACCGTACTGCCCGAGACTGTTGTCTGGAGGTTGTGGATGTCATAATCAACATCTTCTACTGTCACCTCTGTCGAAATAGGATTGCCTACATCGTTCTTATCCGCATCTGCCGCACAAACCCAAATGGTCCATGTGCCTGGGTCTGTGTCACTCAGTCGTGCACTCTTGTAGTCAACATATGTGTCAACGATTGTCTTCTGCTCATTATACACCTTCACATGATAATAAGGTGCATCGCCTTCGTAACCGAACAGAATAATATTCTCGTTTACAGTTGCCCAAAGGTCTGATACCGTGTATTCCGGTTCTGGCTCTGGGTCTTCGTCTACTTGTTCTACAAAGTAGATGGTGTCATCTTTCTTGGTGAATGGAATCTCCAGAATAGAACTCTGATCGACATCCATCTTCTCCACCCATGTCACTTCATCATCTGTGAATACTGGGGCAATGGTGTATTTGCCATCTTCCGAAACATCCGACAAATCTCCTTCGAAATCGTACTCGCCTGGATAGTAATAGCCCACAGGCAACTCGTCAAGTGCATATAACGAATGGAAAGCAACAATCTCGCCTTCCTCGTTGAATACGCCGAAACCTACGCCACCACCTGCAAAGTCGGCAACACCAGTACTTCTTATCTGGTTCATCTTTATTACAAATGTGTCGCTCGCCTTCACCGACTCTTCTTCTGTGCCTAGTGTTATGCCCGTTGTGCCTAACTTCGATGCCACATCATCACCGCCTTGGTCTGGCTGGATTCCCATCACTCCAAGAATTCCCACATGGAATCCTTCGCCTGAGGCTGCTCCGCCCATTCCTTGTGCTGCTGGGTCGAGGGCTGAGAGGGCGAAGTAATCGTTCTGATATCCTCCCCAACCCCAGTTGATATGATAGTATTCTCCGTCAAAACCGTCACATACAAAGGAATGACCTTCGTAGTTCTCTGTATAACCGCTCATCAAAACTGGTCTACCGGCCTGGAGTTCTGCTAACATTCTCTCGTTGAAATATTCAAATCCCGTGTAGTCTGGGCGAACTGCTTCCATCGACTTGTCATAACCGAAATAGGTATACATTGCCTGGGCTGCCTTCTCGGTCTGGGTTCCACTACCATTACTGCTGTATTGCATCTCTGTTGCCACACCAAGGTGGTACATCAATGTTGCCACGGCATTTGCCTGTGTGTTGTTGTAACCGTAGTTGTAGTTCTCTATCATATTGTCCCAGTCGTAGGTGGTATTACCGAAATTTGCCGAGAGGTCCTTTGTCGATTTATCCGACTTTACCCATGTATACGAGTGGCTTCCTGTTCCTTGTGCAGGATGTTTCCAGAAACGCATAATCTGGGCTGCTGCTGTTGCCACACAACCGGTATACGAACGGCTGTTGTCTGAATCCATCGGACACTTGTTCCAGAATGGACTGCCTTGGTTCCATACTATTTCGCCCAGCAACGGACTGATTGCTTCGCCTGAGGCTTTTCTTGGCTGTGCCATGGCAACTCCGTTTTCTGCTGCCCATGCTATTTCTTCTGCATAGTGCTGCAGCCACACTTGCATATTCTCTGGAATGTTTGTTGCGTCAAACTTTCCTTCTGTCGAATAACCGAGGATTGTCATCGCGTTGTCATCGGCCGAAACAAGCACATAACCGCCATTCTCGCCTATCTGAAAGAGGTAGGCTGCTGCTTCTGTCGAATTTGGTTTCGTCAGGGTGTAACTCAACTGCAAATCTACTTGTGCAGGAGCGCGCTTGATGGTTGTTGTTCCTGTCTGCAGGAAGTTCATGGCTGCATTCTGTGCTTCATCTACCGAACGCGAGTCGGCAAATGCCATAACGGCAACAAATGCCATCATCAAAAAGGATAAGAATCTTTTCATTTCCAAATGGTTTTTATTTGTTTCTTAATTTGTCAATTTGTCGTTTTCTTCGCTTTTGTAATTGCGAAAAAACATAACGCACGGCAAAAATAAAATATTTTTGCGACTTCTGCAAATTTTTCTCTTAGATTTTTCAAATCTCTCCAATAGTAATAGTTCCCTGCGGTTCTTCGCAAGGGCTTCTCCTCCTTGTTCCCCTTTCATTTCCAAAGCCAACGCCCGCTCGGCTTCGCCGCTTTCCGATGGAAAGAACAGCCAATAGCCAACAGCCATCAGCCTTCCTTCTTTAAGTCCCCGTCTGGTTCTCGGGCTCATTGTGCCCGAGCCAATAGCCAACGCCAACGCCAATAGCCAACGCCTTACAACGGCTCCGTAATCCCTATCCTCACATTTCTCAGCGAGTGGGCATCATCGTTCCGGTCTTTAGGATGAACGCGGTTGGTGAGGAAAATCACAACAAGTCCATTGTCCAAATCTATAACCATCGAGGTTCCTGTATAACCGGTATGACAGATGCAGTAGTCTTTCTTGAACTTTCCGCAATATGAGGCATTCTGCTGCCAGCCCAATGTTCTGCCGTTTTCCTTCTCAACATCATTCTGCTCTCGTGTCATCAGGTTTACGGTTTCTGGTTTCAGCACGCCTTTTCCTCCTTCCAGTATAGCAAAGGCATATTTGGCCATGTCTTCGGCTGTTGTGAAAACTCCTGCATTTCCTGAGTTTCCACCATTGAGCAATCTTGCCACCGGATCATGAACTCGTCCGTGTAGCGTCACTCCGTCCACCACTTCTGTCGAGGCTATCTCCAAATCCTCTGGCACAGGTTTCTCTTCAACAAAATAGTGGGTGTTGTTCATACCGAGTGGTTGCCAGATATTCTCTTTGGCATAATCGCAAAGGCGCATTCCGGAAACCCTTTCAACAATACCTTGTAGCGTGATAAAATTCAGACAACTGTATATATATCCCGTACCGGGACGGAAGTTGCGTTTTGCCTTCTTTGCTATGTATTCAACGGTCTTCTCGTTGCTGTACTCGCCCCACTCTGCTCTGAGTTCTTTCGCTACGTCTTGGGCTATGTAAGCATCAATTCCGCTGGTATGCGAAAGCAACTGCCTTACGGTTATATCCACCTTTTCCGTTCCGTCTGTCCAAGGTTCAAATTCAGGTATATACTTCTTCACCGGGGCGTTGATGTCCACCTTCCCTTGTTCTATGAGTTGCATCACACAAGGCAAAGTTCCCGTACATTTACTCAACGAGGCTATGTCAAACAGGGTTTTGGTGGTCATCTTCACCTTCTTGGGTGTCACCTCACTATATCCGTAGGCTTTCTCATAGAGAATCTGCCCGTTCTGAGCCACAAGCACAACGGCTCCTGGATACAAATCGTCCTCAATTCCTTTGTTCACGAGTCGGTCTATGGCGTTCTTTGCCGATTTGGGCAGTTTCCCCTTCTGTCCTGGATTTGCTCCAAGACTTACCAGACTCACACAAAGCAGACAGATTGCAAGCAGATTCCTTTTCATAATCCTAATTGTTCAACACATCGTTCACGCCTTCCTTCAGACTCTTGAAAGCGTCTTTTGCCATTTTCCTTGCCTTGTCCCAACGATGGTCGAAGAGTTTCTTTGCGTTCTCCAGAAGCAGATTGTCAAACGAGTTCCATTTTCCGTCTCTTACGGCAAAAGGATAGGCCTCGCTCTTTGTCTTTCCGTTCGACAGGGTGTATGTTCCGCCAAAACCGCCTTTCTCGGTTATATAAGTAATCTTATATACAATCTTGAACTTTGCATTCGGATCGCATGTCACATTCTGGCGCTCTCGGGTGAAATACTGATATTCCATCTCGTTGCAGAATCGTTCAAGGAGGAGTTCGGCATTTTTCTCTGTCGAACCAAACTTCGAAGCATAATATGCTGGATATTTCTCTTTGCTCAGTCCCATGATTGTTGCATCCGAGAGGTCCACTTCAAAGGCTATGTCTGTTGCCTTTGCAAACTCCGTACTGTCGGCTTGTGTCCAGTTCTGTGCATTTACGCCCATCACAAAGCCCATCATCAGCAAAACAGTAAATATAATCTTCTTCATAACTATTTCTTTGTTTTAATAAATATGTTTGTTCGCTGGCAAAATTAAGCATTTTTTCTCTTCCGCCAAATTTTCTTCCCTTAAATAATACCAAAAAAACTAAATTATCCTCTCTTGCCTTCTTGTTTCCTTGGTGTTTGCTTAGGGTTTGTTCGCCGTCGTATCAAGCGGGATTCCATCCCGCGTCCCTCCAATTAGGGAGGGGTGTATTCCCCGCCGGGCTCATTGTGTCTGAGCCTTCCTCTCTTCCAGGCATGCTTTCATCTGTTTATATCCCAGATTGGCAATAACCTTTGCGTCGTGGAAATCGTTTGTGGAATAGCCTTTCAGGTCAATATTCAGATAGATATCTGGTTGGTAGCGTTCCGCCATCATCAACTTATTCTGCTTCAACGACACATAATACGAGTTCAACAGCACTCCCATCCAGTTGTAGCCCTCGAAATAGTTCTGAATACTCAGCACTCCATCTTCAATAATGTCGGGCACTATCATATCCACCACCTTACTGAGTACCGAATTTTTCTCTGGTTGGGTCTTTGTCTTTTTCTTTTTTAATTCTGTATTCACACCGTATGTGTCAAGATTTATTGCCACAACGACATCACCCTCTGTCCGTGCCACTCTGTTTATCGGCAAACCATTCACCACTCCTCCGTCCACATATTTCCGTCCATCAATAACTTTCGGCTTGAAGAACACAGGCATGGATATCGATGCTCGAACGGCATCAAGGAGGTTACCCTTCGTAAATACTACCTCTTGACCTGATTCTAGGTCTGCCGATATGGCACAATATGGCATACTAAGATCTTCTATTGGCACATCGCCTACTATCGCTCGCAACTCTGCAAACACATACTCACCTTTGATGATTCCATCACGCGAGATATTCTTCAGATCGGCTAATTTGAATATTGCCTTTTTGTCAAGTGTTTTCAGCCACGCAAAGGCCTCATCGAGTTTGCCTGCCGCATACAATCCTCCTATGAGTGCTCCCATCGAAGTTCCTGCCACGGATGTGATGTTATATCCGGCTTCTTCAAGGGCTCTTATCACTCCTATATGGGCATATCCCTTGGCTCCTCCAGCACCAAGCACAAGGGCCACATTTTTCTTTTCTCTCTCCATAATCTGTCTTCTTTAGCACCAGAAATCTTTTTCTCCTTCCGGACGCATCTTGCCTCCACATTTCGGACAACTGTTTCCGTCCCAGAGTTTCAGGTCATCGCTCATGCAGTTGGGGCATAGTCGGCCAAACTCACTCCCGAACGAGGGTACCATCTCTGCAATAATACCTCCTACAGTCAGGTTCTGTACTGTGTGGCAATTGCCACACACCACCTGACTTATATGTTGGTTGAAGAACCCGTGGCCTGAATAGACCTCCGCTTCATAACCACACTCCGAACAGATATGTTTTTGCTTTTCTGCCATTTTGTCTTTTTTGTCCGTGCAAAGGTAATAAAAATAACGAAACAAACAAAATACTTCAAAAAAATCTCATTTTTTTTGGTACTACGCATATTATTCCTTACCTTTGCTTTGCAATCAATGTCAGGACCAAAGAACATAACTTGAAACCTGAAATTTGAAACCTTTTTTTGATAAACCAAAAAATAAAACTTCAAAATGAAGAAAACAATTCTCATAGCGGCTCTTTTCCTCGGGACTCTCAATGGCATGGCCCAGACTCAGGAAAAGGTCTTGAACATCCAGAAGACCGATGGCACAACAACTCAGACTCGTGTGGCCGAACTCGACGAAATCACTTTCCTTACTGTCAACCAAGGCGGAAAGGGCCTAATCGTCAAGACCACGGACGGCGAGACTGTTCCTGTGCTCTTTGAGGCTAACCCGGTGGTTTCTATCGCCGACGGTCTGCTGAAGATAAAATCCGATACTGCCGATCCTGTGCAGATTGAAATAACCAACATCGCAGAGATTGTCTTCGGCGATGCTACCGATCCTTCGGCAATTAATTCTGTCCGTGGGTTCTCGTTCATCCTTCAGGATGGCGGGGCTTTGATAAAGGGCATTCCTGCTGATTGCCGCCCTTCGGTTTGCACCATCGATGGTCGCTCTCTCCCTACCCCTCCTGTGTGCAATGGCGAACTCCATCTCAACCGCGCCTCTTTGGGCAAGGGTGTTTTCGTCGTGAAAATCGGATCTTTCTCTACAAAGATAAAACTCTAACACAACTACCAAACCAAGACTATACATGATGAAAAAGATATTCCTACTGGCTACTGCCCTTCTGGGTTCTCTGCAACTCATGGCTCAGGAACAGACTACCATGCTCCTCAAGACCACCAACGGCCATGTCGTGCGTACTGATGTGACAGAGGTGGAGAAAATCACTTTCGCTGATGCTTCCTACAACACCAACAGTTCGGGCGACCGCATTCTCGAGGTTGGCGACCTTTGCTGGCCTGACGACCGCCTATTGCCTTGTTTCCTCGAACCGGCTTATTATGTGAAGGTGCTCGATATGCCTGCTGCTGGTCTCTCCGACGATGAGCGTGTGATGTTCTGTACTCTTCAGGGAATCGTCAACCGCACTCGCCCTCGCATCCTTCTCTACAACCACAAAGAGGAATCGACTACAATCTGGCCTTCAGCCCACAGTCTCCATCTCTCTACTGTTTCCTCTTCTACGCCTTATACCTTAGTGGATCTGTTCAAGGAGGAAATAAAAGGTCTCGTACTCTATAGCACAGCAAAGAGTAGCCATTATGCCAACCTCGCTGTGACGATTGCCGGACTCGATCGTCTGCTTCCTGTCACCGAGGAGGTGCGCAACAAACTCATCGCCAACGGAATGGACTTCCCTGTTGTCGAGGATCTCACCTCGCTCACCATGACTTCCACAGTCGATATCTACACATATCTCTACGATAACTACTGGAGCCGTTGCAACCATCGTCTGCTCATCAGCGAACGACCAAACATCCCTTATGTCCACGACATTGGTGCTGCTTGTGGTTCGGCTTCTGTCTATCTCGACCCTCGCAACTCCAGCGAGGCTACCTTGCTCGATAAGTTCCTTACCGACCTTACTCCGGGTCGCGACTTCGTACTGGGTTGGTATGCTGAGGAACGTTCGGGTATTGGCGAGGCTACAAAATTCGGTCTCTCTACCGTTCCTGCCGATTTCTTCGAGAACGCTACTGTCTATACTGCTGTGAATGTGCCGGTCAAAATCTATCCTGTGCCTAAGCGTCCAAAACTCGAGAATAAGGTCTATGCCACAGTCTATATCTCTGATGGCGACAACATTCAGTATTGCCAGCATGCCATGGCGAAAATCTTCGAACAGTCTGGTCGAGGAAAGATGCCAATGAACTGGACCATCAGTCCTGCTCTTGCCGACATCTCGCCTTCTATGCTCAACTACTACTATCGCAAGGCTTCCACCAACGACTGCTTCGTGAGCGGTCCTTCGGGTCTTGGATATGCCATGCCTTACGATGAGGGCAACAAGAAATACTATGCTCCGCAGAGAGACAAGGAACTGATTACTCCTTATGTCCAACTCACCAATCGCTACATCGAGAAGAGTGGTCTGCGTGCCATCACCGTTTGGGACGACATCAGCACTCCTCAGCGTCAGGTATATGCCAACAACTGTCCTTATCTCTACGGTCTTACCGTAAACGATACTAACGGTTCTCGTACAGCAAAGGTCACAAACGGACTCTGTGTGGCTCCTCAGTATCCTTGGTATGAGCCAACTGCTCAGGGTGTTGCCAACCATTTCAACCGCGACATAAAGAACTTCGATGGTACAAAACCTATCTTCGTCTCTGGTCAGGTTACGGTCTGGGAGGTTGGTCCCGACAAACTCATCGCCCTCGATGGATTGCTCGATGAACTCTCGCCTGGTAATGTGAATGTCGTTCGTGCTGACCATTGGTTCAGCTACTACAACGAGGCTAACCATCTGCCATTCAACCTTACTCTGATGGAGGAGATGGAGATCACCTCGTCTGAGGCTAAGACAAAGGTGGCTTATGCTGCTGATGGTTCACCTTCGAAGGGTTACATCTGGACTTCAAAGACTACCGACGGTACTGGTTGGGTGCAGTTGGATTTCAAGTCGCCTTTCGACATCAGCCGTTATGTCATTCGTCATGCCGAGGCTGCTGGCTACGATCCTCAACTCAACAGTCAGGACTTCACCGTCGAGGTGAGTCTTGATGGCTCTACATGGACCACCATTGGTTCTCATTCGGGCAACACCAGTCCTGTCAACGATGTCACCATCTCTACTCCTGTCCAGGCTCAGTATGTGCGTGTGAATGTCACTCGTGGTGGTAGCGACGGCCTTGTCCGTATTGCCGATATCGAGGTCTACGGCGCCCACTAACGCCTAAAGGCGTCCTCGTTCCTTGTCCTGTGCGGCGGGATATATCCCGCCGTTCCCGTCGAGGCTTTTGTTCGCCGTCACCGTTCCCCGCGTTTTTCCGCGGGGCCTCCTCTGGTCTTGTTCGCCGTCCTATCAAGCGGGATTTTATCCCGCGTCCTAATAAAAGAAAATATGAAAAAATTCTGTCTTTTCCTTTTCTCTGCCCTGTTGTTTGCATTCAACGCAATGGCTGCCGAGGAGTTCAAGTGCGACATCGAGTTTACCGAACTCGGTGCCTACAATGTGACCGTTTGCTTCACTCCTGAGGACAACGGCGAGTATTTCATCTGCTCCATCGCCTCTAAGGCTACCTTCGATGAACTCGGGGCCGACTACATCATGTCCTACTACAAACAGGTGATGGATGCTTCCATCAGCGAGGGTTCGGCTTCGTCCTACGAGGAGTTCGCTCATCAGGGGCAGTTCTACCTCTTCAACTCAAAACTCTCGCCTGAGACTGAATATGTGGCGTTTGCCTATGCTGTCAGCCCTTACTCGGGTACTGCTCTCAGCGGCATGAAGGTTGTCACCTTCACCACCACAGCCGATACTCCTTCCGAGAACGAGGTAAACCTCCACATCGTCTCTCCTCATTGGATCGACAAGGTTGCTACTGCTGGATTCTGGCAGATCACAGGTTGGACCGAGGACTACGACTATTATGTGCAGTTCTGTGCCGATCCTGCCACAGCAACTACCGGTACCTTCACCCTTGCTGATACCACGTGGGACTGGGACTATACTGGCGTGTACTTCTATCCTGGCGAGGGCACTTTCCCAACAAAGAGGGAGTGCGACGGCCTTACTCTCGACATCTCTGTCGAGGACAATATCCTCTATGCCAAGTGCGATTACACCGATACTCGTGGTGTCATCTATCACATCTCCTTCGACCCTGTCTCGCTGGGTGGTTCTGAGGGCTCTGGCCAAGAGTACGACATGACTTCCAACATCTCTGCTTCCTTCTCGCCTGAGGATGGCGACTACGAATTCGACGAGGTTGTGAAATGCCATACCGTATGGTATCAGAATGCCGACAACGAATATCTCGAACTGAAACTCTATACTCCTGGCGCTACTCTCGAGGATGGCGAATACACCATCGATAGCACCTGTCAGGACTACACCGTAGAGGCTGCCACCTACGAGCCCGACACCTATCACATCTACGGTTCGGTCTATGGCCAACTCACCGACGAGGGCTACATGAGCATTCCTTGGTTCTGGTTCACAGGCGGCAAGGTCATCGTGTCTCACGATGCAAACGGCGTTCTCCAACTCGACATCAACGCCACAAATACCTGGAACAAGACTGCGAAGATTACTGTCAAGTCTGAGGAAACCGATGGCATCAGCGATATCCATTCTGAAGGAAAGTCGCTTCAGGCAAAGAAAACCCTCAAGGGCGGTCACATCATCATCGAGAAGGCTGGTTCTAAGTTCAACGCCCTCGGCATAGAACTCCAGTAACCCCGCCCCGTCGGGCTCCCTTTGCGTCCCCGTCGTTTTTCCTTTGCGTCCCCTTGTCCTGTGCGGCGGGATATATCCCGCCGTTCCCGTCGAGGCTTTCCGTTCGCCGTCGTTTTCCTTTGCGTCCCCGTTGGGTTCTCGGGTACATTGTGCCCGAGCCTCTCTCTTAATTTGGAAACATAAACTTAAATTATTCAACTACATTTTAAACACTATGAGAAAGTATTTCATCACATCC
The DNA here is from genome assembly GCA_002316005.1 of Prevotellaceae bacterium UBA1726. Lineage (GTDB taxonomy): Bacteria > Bacteroidota > Bacteroidia > Bacteroidales > Bacteroidaceae > Prevotella. The sequence goes on from DCIM01000007.1 coordinate 21,142, forward strand.
CTCGTGGCTTTAGGATTGATTTCCTTTACTCCTAATGCCAACGCGCAGGGCTTCCTCAAGAAACTGAAGGACAAAGCTGTGGAAAAAGTAAAGGAACAGGTAAATCAGAAAATCGGCGGTAAGGCTGCCACAACTACTGTGGGCACCACTCAGGCTGCCCAGGATGGCGACTATGCCGTTGAGTCTGAGGAGGAGACCGACTACATAGCAAGCCTCATGAACCTCAACAAGGAGAAGGCCGAGCTCATCTCTACAACTCCACCCGACGGCCAGAATGTTGCTGCAAAGACTTTCAGCCAGGTGCTGGCTTCTCGTCCTGCTCCATTCGATGGTGCGCTTCTCCTCACCGACGCTGGCGTAGAGAAAATCCAGAATGCTAAGGAGGCTGTCGATGTTGCCATCTACGGATTGCAGGTGGGCAATCTGCAGAACAGCAAGGCTGCTTCACAGAACGCCCAAGCTCAGGCTGGTCTGTCAAAGGCCAATAGCGCTCGTGCTGCCATCGGACAGGAGGTAATGGCGGCTGCAAAGGCTCGTGGCATCGATATGACAAAGGCTACAGAGGCTCAGATTCTCGATGTCACAGCAAGTGTCATCGGCAAGAAACTCGGCGTTCCTGTTGCTGATATGAAGAAAATCTACGCTATGAACCCTTCCGAGGCTAAGGCTTACATCCGCAAGAACTATCCTGCTGCCGAGCAGAAGGCTATCGCTCTTGGTATTGGCGATGATGGTGGTTCTGATGGTGAAGTCAACTCTGGCGCTGCCAAGATCTTCGAGGAACTGCAGGCTCTCAACGAGAAGGTGCATGGTTCTTACGAGCAGTTGGGCAACAACATGATGGCTTATGCCGAGAAACTCCAGGCTGGTCTCCAGAATGGCGAGGAGGTCGATTTCGACGATAATCCTCTCTTTGCCCAGGCCAACAAACTCGCAAAGCAGGTTGACGCTCTTCGCAAGAAGTATGCTGCCGAGTGGATCGGTTCTGATGCCTACAATCGCGTAAAGGCTCTCCACGAGCAGAACTCTGCTCGCGCTAATGAGTTCCGCGAGCAGAATCCTGATGCCAACCGTCTCCCTCAGTGGTGGGTTGACACTCAGAAAGAGATGAACACCATCATTCGCGATTGGAATGCAAAGCAGGCTTCAAAGTTTGCTGCCGAACTCAAGGATGTTGGCAAGGACGATTTGGTTTATCTCCAGCAGGTAGCAAAACTCGACGATCGTCTTAACGCTCTTCAGAAGGATGCCTACTTTGTTCAGGCAAAGAGTGTTGTCATGCAGTTCCATTCTGATTTGACGAACTATGTGCATGTTCCTTTCTACATCCTCGACTGCCCATTGTTAGACTCTGTCAGCGAGGATCCTAATATCGAATTTGGCGGCAAGGGCTAAGTTCCCCTTCCTCCCTTTTCATAAAAAACAAGAAGCCCCGCGGTCCATCCGCCGGGCTTCTTTTGTTTCCCCTAAGGCAAGAGGGCCCTCATCGCCTTCGCCCTCGCGTGGTCATCGCCCTCGTCCTCATACGACCAGTACATGCCGCCCCTGAGTCCTTTCTCCTTGATGTATTCGCACTTTATGCCCAATGAGCGGCAATCGTCAAATCCCATTACCAGCACTCCGTCCTTATTGGCTATATACGGCACCTGCGCCTCCTCACTCCAGCACAACTGGAATTCATCGGTCAGCACTCCCGTACGGGTGTAGTTCCTCAGCACCTCGTTCTCGCGACCACCTCTACCGTAGAATGGCATTCCCACCACCAGTTTGTCCTTTGGCACACCAGCCGCCAGATGCACCTCCACGGCCTTATCCACGCAGTTGTTCGGACTAATCGCCGACTCATACAACGCCGAATGGTGATAAGGCGGATTCGCCATGTCGTAGGTCATCATATTCACCAGGTCCACCCATTTCATACAGGCCTTCATGTCTATGTACTTTCCATTCGCAGCCGTTGCCATAGTGAGCAGTTTCCTCTTTCCAATCTCCTTTCTTATGTCTCTCATCAGCAGAGTGAAGTTCGCTGTGTCATCCTCCGAGCACGAAATGCCCGCCGCGTTCGATGTAGGATACTCCCAGTCGATGTCAATACCATCCAACCCGAATTCCTTCACCACTCGCTTACAGTCCTTCGCGAAACTCCTCCTCGTTGCCTTGTCGGCCGCCATCTCGCTAAACCTGCCACTACCCCATCCGCCTATGCTCAGCAGCACTTTCAGCCGAGGGTTCTGTTTCTTCAGGGCCACTATTGCCTTCAGCCTCTCGGGATTGTCCACTCTCACTCCGTCGAAAGTTTCCGTCACATGTCCGAAGGCATAGTTTATGTGCGTCATCAGCATCGGGTCAGGCATCACCTCCTTCCACGAAGTCACATACGCCACCACCACTTTCTCCTTCTCCTTAGGCCATGCCCACACAGCCCCCATGCCCAACAGCACCAACAAAAGAACAACCTTCTTCATAATGCCTATTATTTAATACTTTTATTTTCTCCCCTACGCGTCAAACACAATCATATCTGCAAGCTGGAGGAAATAATCATTCGACCAGATATCCAATTCACGCTTGTCGATGACATACGGCATCACATCCGCCTTCACATTATCAATGTTTGTTGCGGCAAGTTTCTCCTTCAGCAAAGCCACAAAACCCTCCTTCGTCAGTTCCATACCATTGAATTCCCTAGCCCTCACCTGCAGATGTTGGAAATCCAGCGGCACCCTGTGGCGAACATACCATTCGAAATCATACCAGTCGCGGCCTTTCACACGATTCTTCCACTGGCGGAATATGAGGGCATGCATCTTCCCCGCATATAGGTCGGGAAGCGAGAAGCAACGAGTAGCAAAAGAAAACGGTTGCATGAGCAGTTTCTGCTCTGTGTTGAATTCAAGAGGCGGATTCACATCAACCTCAATCTTTATCTTAAGCGATTTCTCGGTCTGAAAGGTGAGGTTATACACATCGGTGTTGTCCTTCAGAAAAGCCGACTCCACCTTGCCGAAGTTTTGCTTGTCCTTTCTCGTTATCGTCACCTCCCTACCCAACAGGCGTGCCTCTTCAATGATAGCCGGGAAATACGATTCCAGACTAAAGTCTGGGTTCTTCTTCAATAGCGAGAAATCCATATCCTCCGAATAACGCCTCAGTCCATGGAAAATACGGAGACAGGTACCACCATAGAAAGCCGCCTCCTTGAAAAAGCCACCACGATAGAGGCCGCTCAGCACCACCTGCTGCATCACCTCATACAAAGCATTCCGTCGGTCGTTGTCACTCTCGAGCGTATGCTGCCGAATCATCTGGTCAAATATGTCGCTCATGCTTAATGAAGTTTATTAATGCGTTGATACTGTTTCTCTTTCTGCTCTTCTCGGCACATTGTTCAAGTATGGCCAAGTCGAGGCTGTCAAGTTCGTCCATGTCGAATCGGATATCCTCCTCAAGATAGGTGGCCACATCCTTCATGAATCGCAGATTAAGGTTCTTGCTGAAGTTTATCACATCACAAAGTGCCTTCTCTGGCGAAGCAATTACGAAAGTGTTCCCACCATCCGTTTCCATTCGCAGCCCGATATGAAAATACTCCGTCGCACAGTTCTGATAACTGTAGTTGCCCGTAGCATTCTCAAAATCGCGCGAATGCTTTGTCGTTACCGAAGTGAGCAGGTACACACGCTCCGGTATGAGCCCATAATAACGCAGAGCATACTCACGCCCCACATACGACGGACCATAGAGATGGTTTGCTATCAATTCCCTCGACAGAGGCTTTCCCGACTCCTCCTGACTCACCACATACATACCCTTCTTCAGCCTGATGATACTACCATCAGCCTCAAGTCTGCGAGCCTTCTCATTGATATGCTTGTTCTTTGGAAAAATCGAAGCAAGCACATTAATGTCAAAAGGAATATTTCCTATGCTATCAAAAGGTGACATCTTCCTTATATTAATTAATTCGCTTGCAAAAATAGTAATATTTCGTACAGAAAACAAATATTTTCCTTATTATCTGTACAATCTATAACCATTTTTAACCATTACCCCCACTTTTCTTCCCCCTTCGCGTACCTCCCTCCCCGCGTCAGCGCTTTGCGTCCACGTCGTTTTCCCTTTGCGTCGCTGTCGGGTTCTCGGGCTCATTGTGCCCGAGCCTCTCCCCGCCTCAGCCCTACTAATCTCGTTTTTTTAGTATCTTTAAGCGTGAGCGTGATAAAAGATACGACGGTCGATGTGCAGAAATTGGTTGATAATCAATTTAATAAATTGAGTTTCGGCTGCACTCGAGAATTCAAGTGAACTTGATTCTTCTCGTTTGCACGAACCTTCAAACATCAGTGGGGA
>DCIM01000007.1:25535-26562 GCA_002316005.1 Prevotellaceae bacterium UBA1726
ATCCTCCAAGAAACAAGGCCAGAGCCGAAGTTGATTGGCTGAGGATGACGGGGGAACTCGCAGAGTTTATGGCCGAGAGGAATATTAGTCGATGACTGCTAATGAAGATTCACAACTGATGATACATGCTCGCATGTAATCTCAGCTTGAAACTTTAGGAGCAAGATGCAGAGCATCAATATTCCGCTCGGGGTTTTTATGGTTTTTGTTTTTATCTCGCGCGTGTAGATCCTCCTTGCGTCTGCCCTTTGCGTAGGCTCGAATAGAGCCGCCTTTGCTTCTTCGCGTCCCTGTCGGGTTCTCGGGCTCATTGTGCCCGAGCCTCTCCCTCGCGTCAGCCCTCAGCGAACCCTACTTCAACTGGTCTTCCACATATTTCTTTATCTTCTCCTCATTCAATCCCGAGAAGACATAGTTTGCAGCTCCGATGCTCACAATTCTGTCCTTGCCGTCATCGATATTCTTCAGTCTGCCTATTGAGACGATTCCGTAAGAATCAACCACGAGCATCTCGTCAAGGACATGATTCACCAGCGGACCAGCCACAGCCGAAGCTATTATGCCCGCAAAGACATTACTCTCCTCATTCACTTCCGACATCACCACAGCCGAAATCTCTGATGAGATACGCTCTCTGTGGGCCTTCTTGTCCGGACAAGTCACAGCAAGTATTCCCAACAGGAAACACAACACGCCAATCCCCATCAGACAGCCAAGTCCCTTCTTCTTTTTCTTTGGTTCCTCAGCATAATACTGGTTCATTGGTTTACCACAATTAGGACACGCCATAGCGCTATCCGAAATCTCCTTTCCACATTCAGGACAAGTTATCAATGCCATAATTATCTTTCGTTATTTAGTTTATTCAGTTACAAAAGTAATACTATTTTCCCAACAACACAAAATTATTATAAAATACTTTTCCCCGAACCAACGAAACTTTTCCACAAAAAACAATTAATTACACCAAAAATTTGGAGGTATCATGAAAAAAGTGTAATTTTGCCTCGTGATATTACAAAGTAAC
>DCIM01000007.1:26672-30623 GCA_002316005.1 Prevotellaceae bacterium UBA1726
CGAGGATGCTTTGCACGTTGCCTCGCGACTAATTATTTTTCAGTATGGTAACTATTGAACAATGCAAAAAGGAGTTATCCGATTTCAAGAATTCCTTCGGAAGTGAACTCGGCATAAATCGTATCGGTGTGTTTGGCTCTGTTGCAAGAGGCGAACAGACCGAAGATAGCGATATCGACATTGTAGTTGATGTCGTATCTCCTACCATGTATGTTATGTATAGCATACAGGAACGCCTTACTGAGATTTTCCATTGTGAGGTTGATGTTGTGCGTTATCGCGACTCTCTCCGACCATTATTGAAACAAAACATTGACAAGGAGGCTATATATGTCTAACGACAGAAACTCTATACTCGACAGACTATGTCTTATCCTTGATTCAATCAAGCAAATTGAGACCTACTCACAGGGGATCAATTCTCCCAATGATTTTCTCACTACACCTGAAGGTGTTTTAAGACTTGACGGATGCGTGATGCGATTTCAGGTTATAGGCGAAACAGTTAGAAGTCTGCTGGAAATTGAAGATGGTCCGTTGAGCAATAACACAGCCGTTCCATGGAAGCAGATCATAGGACTCCGTAATATTATTTCTCATGAATACATGTCTGTAGACGAAGGCTATATTTTTGAGATTATTAGAAACGACCTTTCTCCTCTGAAAAAAGTCATCGAGGAAATACAAGCAAATTATTAATCTCCCCCCTCATACAAAAGCCCCGCCAATAAAGCGAGGCTTTTTTTTTATTGATATTAATGATATAATTGATAGGGGCTTTAAAACGCCTTGTATTCCTCCTCTCTCCTCCGTCAGCCCTACTAATCTTGGTTTTTTAGCTACGATTAGCGTGAGCGATATATCTTATTTTCTTCTTAGCTTGCTAAGAGTTTTCTCGCGTAGCGATTTTATCATGCTGTAAAGTACTTTAGTACTGCAGATGGGCTTAAGGAATACGTGATAAACTTGTTTAATCACTATGACTAAAGGCCAAATGCATAAAGACGCCAGTCTTAACAGCATGGTTTTTATCTAACCCTCGCGCTCATAGCCTCTTTGCGTTCTTCGCGTTGAGATCCCCCGCGTGCCTCTTTTTCTTCGGTTTTTGTTTCTTTTTATTGGACAGCAACAAAAAATTGCTTATCTTTGCATAATACAACCTCTTACAACAAGCATTATTCATGGAAGGATTAGATTTTATTGCAATAGATTTTGAAACCGCCACAGCTAAACGCGCGTCTATTTGTGAGGCGGGTATCTGTGTTGTCAAAGATGGCGAAATTGTTGAGACAAAGTCCTGGTTGGTGCGTCCAGAGGACAATGTCTATTCCTACTGGAACATCCAGATTCATGGCATCAGACCTGAAGATACTGAGGATGCACCGGAGTTCCCTGAGGTATGGGCCGAGATACTCGAATATCTTGCCGAAACTCCTGTCCTCGTGGCTCACAACGCCTCTTTCGATATCTCCTGCATCCGCAAGTCATTGGAGTTCTACGAACTCGACACCCCCGACATCGACTATTACTGCACCCTTCGTGCTGCCCGCCACAACTACGACTTCGGTTGCAATTCCCTTGCTTATCTCTGCGAGCACTTCAACATCCCCGAGGGCAACCACCATCGTGCAGGCGATGATGCCGAGATGTGCGCCCGCCTATTCCTGAAAGAGATTGAAGACGCCTCATGCCCCACCCTGTCGGAACTGGACTATTGCAACGGCAAATTATAACCTCATCGCTCCACTCCCTCCGTTTTGTCTTCATCATAAAAATTATTCCCCAAAATTTGGAGGTATCAAAAATAATTCCTAACTTTGCCCCGAAAACAAAATAATAATAAATTATGCCTGAAATTTTTCGTTTCTTCGGATTCAGTTTCTTCTTCTACAGTAGGGAGCATGAACCAATACATGTTCATGTTGAAGGTGCCAGTGGCTATGCCGTATTCGACTACAACGGAGAGAACTTCATCCTTCGTGAGAAACATGGCATCAAAGCAAACGATATGAAACGAATCCTGCAAGTAATCGATGAGAACAAAGACATCATCGTAAGCCGCTGGGAACAATATTTTGACAAGTAAGATTATGAAAATAGAAAAACTTTGGTTCGACACCAACAACATATACATACTTGACGACAAAGGACACACTCGTCATCAGTCCCTCCTCTGGTATGACAAACTTCGTCAGGCAACAGACGAAGAACGAGAGTCATATACGATTGGTTTTAGTGGCATTCATTGGCGCAACCTCGATGAAGACATTTCTTTCGAGAGTTTCGAGTATGACGATGCCGAACCAACACCTCTTCAGCGATTCTTCCTTGAGCACAAGGAAATCAACGTCTCAGAGTTCGCTAAGAGAATAGGCATCAACGCCTCTCTCCTTCGCAACTACATCAATGGTTTCAAGCAACCATCCAAGGAGCGTGAGAATGCCATCTTTGCCGCAATCCAGACATTAGGCAATGAGTATGTCCTTGCCGCAACCCTCCACACGTCAACCTATTCCGTACCATCCTCTTCGCCAATGCTCGCCTCCGAGCCCTCACCAGAAGAACAGAAGTAATCCTCCCCCCCTCATACAAAAGCCCCGCCAATAAAGCGAGGCTTCTTTTTTTATTGATATTAATGAGAGTTTTGATAGCTCGTTTTAAAACGCCTCGTTATTCTCTTCCTTTCTCCTCGAGTTGTTCCTTTATCTCGCGAGAGTTCTCTGCAATAGCCAACAATGCCGAGAAACAAGCGCCAGCGATACTGAACAGAAGAGTAAGCACAAACGAATAGGTTGTACCGATCTTCTTGTAAACCCAATAAGCGAATCCAATCCAGATAGCAAGGATAATAAGGACTAATAACAATGCTGCGCCTTCTCCGCCACCTAGTTGCTGCGCACTTAATAATAGTAAATTCATAGTCTTTTGTTTTTAGTTGTTAATAATATATTTCGTTTATATTAAGTTTATACTATTCCTTTTACTCATCTATCCCTTTTATTCCATATAGATAGTATAAATCTTCTATGGTGAGACACAATTTGACCGAGTGCAGTTTATCTTTTTGTTTTACTTTTTCGTATTCAGATTATTCCTCGCTCTGCTTAGGAGTATCAGACACAATAGTCATCTCCGATATCTTATCCCCGAACTCCTTCTTCATAGAATCCACATATTCGCCCTCCTTACCATCCGGAACATGCGTGTAGCATTCTATGTAAGCGCGACCGTCCTCATCATACTTCACATCGCCCCAGCCAGTAATGACCACACCTTGTTTCTCGGCCATGCTCTGAGCCTGGCGTTTCATTTCAAGAATCTCTTCGCTGTCGTGAGGCAAGCGCGACCTTGCACTTCCAGTTTCAGGTTCTTCGTTCCGATCTACTTGTGCTGGTGTTCTAAACAATTCGCCCAACGATTTCACCGCAACGATTATACCACCTACGATGATAATTGCAAGAATTAAATATCCCATATTATCAGTTTTTATAGTTAATTATATTTTCCTTTTCCATCGAGTTTACGTTTTACGTTTTCAAGATAACTCTTTATTCTATCATTTCTTCTCTTTAGATTTCGAAAAAGTCATCTTTGCCCTTCTTACAAGTTCTTCACGATTGATGTTTGTTACTGGTTTTAGCCTAGGCACAGATTCCAAGTTTTCCTGCACCCATGCGATATACTCTTCAGCAGAAGCAAATCTTCTTTCCTTCTCTTCCATAATCCTTTTCTATCAACTTTACACTTTACCTCGGCTCTTGTGTCACCTCCACTCTACGAGTGACTTAGCGACCCGCAATTACTTCCCTCGCTTTATTGTTCAAGCCAGCTTAAGCTGATTATGAACGCTCGGTCAATGAGTCAAAGACAAGTTTCGGTGAGCCCGCCGTTGGCGCTTCTCCTTTTTTACCTATTCTTTAGGCACCTTATCACTTCTTCATCTGCGGGGAG
>DCIM01000088.1:0-7489 GCA_002316005.1 Prevotellaceae bacterium UBA1726
CCGTGCTCTACATCTTCGCCCAGATTCTGATCTACGCAGGTTCGGTCTTCGGCATTAGTGCTTACATCGATAAGAATAATAACAAGAATTTACAGAATTAACAGAATATTTTTTTGAACATTAATTGCCATTAATTAGCCATTAATTTTTCATTAATTATAATTCGTGAAATTCTTTCTCCGCTGCGCTATGAAAGCGGCAAAGCCGAGCGCGCGTAATTCGTGGTTAAAACAAAGACAAAACAGAATTATGAAAAAGAACATTTGGCAGATTATCATTCAGACAGTGATAACGATTCTCACGGCAATCGGAACTACGATAGGAACGACCTCTATTATGTAGAGGTCTCCATCGAGTTCCATCTACCTGATATTACCCCCGGAATCGTGGAACCACGCTTCCACCCCTCAGGGGTTTATCGGCACAGTTTCCGTGATGTAACAGACAAAGAAAATGGCAGACTCTCTTCGCGAGGGCCTGCTTTGTTGTGTTATCAGAAAGGGGGGCTTTTATTTAATTTCTGCTCCGTCGGTGGAGAACTGCTTGCCGTTCTTTTCGATGACGATACGACCGTTCTGGATGTATTTGCGGGTACCTGGAACCTGGAACTTGGAACCAGAAACCTCTTCAATGCCGGTCGAATGGTCGCTGTAGTAATAATAGATAGTAGAAGATAATTTCAATGCTCCATCACCCTTGTCGTAATCGGCTTTACTTATTAAATACCCATAGTCATCGTATGTGAACTCTTGCATATAAGATTCTGCCCATTCGCCATTGGACCAAGAGTAATCGACATCACTTATCAAATTGCCATTTGCATCGAATGTCCATTCTTCCTTGGATGTTGGTACCCATGCATCACCAGACCAGTAGTAATGGGCTTTACATGTCTTATTTCCGTTGACATCGTAGGTATTTTCATCCTTGGATGAGGCAACCCAGCCTTCATTAGACCAAGTATAATGGATGTCACTTGTCAGATTCCCTTTGGCATCGTAGGTGTATACATCTTTTTTTGTTCTAACTCCTGATGAGTTGTAAGAAACCGTACTGTCACACAAGAGAGTATTGTCTGTTTGAGCATTCAATGCCATGGAAATTGCCAAGAATGAAAGAAGAGTAATTGTTCTCATAATTCTTTCCGATTTTTGTTTATTATTTCTGCGTGCTAAGGTACAAAGAAATATTGAACAAAACAACGAAAACTGGGAAAACCTTTATTAATTAACGAATAATTAATGGACCATTATATGGGCTCCGGCTCTGTCGCCTGAGCACCTTGAATAATAAACAATGAGCGAAGAATTAATGTTTTAAGAAGAAATGACCGCGACATCTGCGGAAATAATCAAAAACAAGAATCCTTACTAAAATGCGCGATAGTTACTTCTCTTCGCTTTTGGCCCCGGCTTTGCCGACGAGCCAGCTACGGTCAGTGGGTCCTTTGGACAAATCTCGTCGCTTATGGGGAGTATTTATTTAAGGATCGCTTCGCTCGACATCCAAACTAAAATCTTGACAAGAATCTAAAATAAAGAAATAATTAATGAAGAATTAATGGATAATTAATGGGAATTCTTTCTCCGCTATCGCTATGAAAGCGGGAAACCCGAGCGAATGTTTAAAAGAAAAAGCAGACTCTCGTTGAGGGCCTGCTTTGTTGTGTTGTTAGAGGGTCTTGTCTTTCAGGAATTCCACTGTGATGGAGGCGGGGACGGAGAAGTCTTCCTCGAAACTGTGGCCGAAGCCTTCGAGTTCGTGGTACTCGATGCCGGGGATGACATCACATAGTTTCTTCGCGCCATTGATGATACGCTCTGAGTCGGCTGTGCCTTGGATGACGCAGATCTTTCCCTTGTAGGCACTGGCGCGTTGATACGCATCGGTGTCGAGGCACGACTGTACGAAGCTCTTGCCAAGGTAAGCGCCCCACAGTTCGAAGGAGTCGGGGATATTCGTCAGGTCGAACTCTTTGCCGAACAGCAGTCCTCCGCGAGCGGCATCGCACAGGTAGATTCCAGGGGCATGGAGCACGATGGCTTTCACCTTGTCGGCACCAAGGTCGCCTGCTACAATGCTTGTCACCATTCCGCCGAGCGAATGACCGACAATGGCGATGCGTGTGGTATCGACCCAGTCGAGGCCGGCCACATAGGCATAGACGCTCTTGAGGTCGCCTATTTCCTTGGTGACATTCATGTCGATCAACTGTCCGTCGCTCTTGCCATGGCCGTTGAAGTCGAAGCGCACAGTGGAGAAGCCTGCCTTGACGAGGGAGTCGTTTACTACCATCATGTTGTCTTTGTTCAGGTCGTCCATCAATCCGTGGCAGATGATTGCCACTGGGCATTTGCCGTCGGTGGCGGGACGGGTGATGGCAACATTGAGGTTGCCCACGCTACCTGTCACGGTTGTTTCCTCGTACATCTCGTCGTAGTGGCTCACCGCCGCCTTGTTGCAAGATACAAGGCAAAAAGCAAGGGTGGCGCATAACATACACGCCAGCCCGGTTGTTAGTTTGTTCATCATTATTCAATGCCGAATTCGATGACGTCGTTGCTGTAGAGGCCCTCTTGCATGATGAGGTAACCCTTCAGGTTCTTGATGTCATAGACAACACTGTGCTGGGTGAACCAGTAGTCGTTGGTCGGTGTTATCTTATTGTTGTTTGTAAGGAAGTCGTTGACATAATCCTTCATTTCCTCAGTGCTGAAGAATTTCTCGGCTGCAGCATAAACATCATCATTGTCCATCATGATTTTTTCGCCCTTGTTGGTATAATATGCCTTACCGTCTTCCTTTGAATAGCCATACTTGCCACCATTCTCGGTCAACCAGTGTGTCTTGCCCTCACAGAACTGCTTGTACCACACTGCCTTGCAAATATTCAGGTGGTCCTCAACAGTGTTTGCGCCAGGGAGCATCTCGTCGATGGTTCGTGTGCGCTCGACGCCGGCACCAACCTCGTGGTTCTTGAAGAACTCTTTTGTGCCAAGACCATATTCCTCGGCCTTCGCTACGAAGTAGTTGGTCATGATAGCCTTCTGGCCCTTTGGCGAGATGTAGTTGCCCTGACCGTCGTTCTTGAACTCTGTAGCAACGAACTTACCGTCAACCCATTCTACTACATACGAGCAGGTAGGGTCGGAAATCATGAAGTGGGAGTAGTCGTGGGCGAGTTTCACAACAGCCTGTGTCACCTTCTTCGAGCCAAGCAATTCTACTGCCTCCTTGGCTGTGGCACAGTTGTCGAGAACATAGCGGCAAACCATTACAGACACGATGTCACCGTTTTGCTCATAAGGAGCGCCGTCATAAGGCACGATGTTATGGTTGATGACAACACCTTTCTCGTTCATACCGTCAACAACGGCACCTGCCAGAATGTTTCTCACTTTCTCAGGGATACTGGTGTTCTCGTCGAGCAATGACTTCACGGCAATAGGGTTGCCAGCCAGCAAACTAACGCTTGCATATTTCACGCTCTTGCCTTTAGGCATGTGGATGATGATTGTGGCATAGTCGCGCATCATCCAGTCGATGTTGCGTCCGTGGAAGTCGCCCTTGTGCCATGAACTGCAACCACCGGCTTCGGCTGGCTGGTTGTACTTGTTGTTGAGGGCTTCTATGACAGCAACAGAGTCGTAATCTTCGCCCCACCACACTTCGGCAAGGTAAGGGTTGTTTTCAAATTTCTTGATTTCGTATGCAGCATGAGTCTCCTTTGCTTTTGATTTGGTGCAAGAAGAGAGGCTTGCAGTGGTCACCAGCGCTGCCATTGCGAGCAGTGCAAGGAATAATGTAGAGATGATCTTTTCCATTTTTTTTAATAAATTAGTTTGTATCGGGAGGCAAAAGTACAACAAACGAACGGAATATGCAAATAAAACGTAGTTATTTTTGATTTTTTGATTTTTTGCACGCGGAATTAAAAAGAAGAAAATATTTTTCTTGATGATTTTTAGTCGGATGTTAGTTAGGATGTCGAGGAGCGAAGCGACGATCCTTCCTAAAATACCTATATAGAGCAGCGTATTGCTGCGAATTTTTGTATGGATGTTAGTTAAAGATTTTATAATAATCCAAAACAATAATCCTTACTAAAATGCGCGACAGTTCGTCGCTTATGGGGAGCATTTTTTTAGGGATCGCCCTTGAAGGGCTCGACATCTTAACGAAAATCCTTATGAAAATCAAAAAAATACTTGAAACCTGAAACCAAAGCCCTCCCCCTCGGGGGAGTGGGGGCTTTTATTTCACTGTTATCTTCACGACTGGCATGATGGCGTTAAGGGCCTTTGGGAGATGGATGGTCATGGCGTCTGGGGTGCGAGCATATTTGACCTTTCCATAGCCAAGGAGTTCCACCTTCTTTATCTTTGCGGGACAGAGAGAGCTTCCTTCGGATAACGCCTTTACCCGGATGGTCATATCCTCTGGCCATGCAAGGGCTGTGACATAGATAGTCTTGCCGTCCTTCGACTGGGTGAAGCGAATCTCTTCGGCACCAGCCTTGGTGTACTGACCGTCGTTGAAACCCTGAGCATTGATCTTGATGTCGGCATTGGCAATAGGTCCTTCGCCGAATATTTTCCACGGACGAGTCTTCACGATGCTCTCCTTGTTGATGTTCATCCATGCACCAAACTCCTTCATGATGGCGATTTCCTTCTCGTCGGGTGTGCCATCGGCACGGAGAGGAACGCTGAGCAGCATGTTACCGTTCTTCGAAACGATGTCGACAAGCAGTTTTGCTATTGTGGCAGCACTCTTATAGTGGTTGTTCTGATAGACATTGGTGTTGTAGTGCCAGTCGCCGATACAGTTGCAGCACTGCCATGGCTGTTCCATGATCTTGTTTGGCGCACCACGCTCAACATCCCATACAAGCGCCTTCTTCATGTAGTCGGTGAGAATCTTGCCAAAGACAACATTCTGCGTACCGTTTGAACTGCTTGAACCACTCAAACCCTTATTATACATATGTGCGGCAATCTTCATGCCGGCATCGCTGACAGGGTAGAAGGGTAGGACAGTGACATCGAAATAGATGAGTGCCGGATTATAGCGGTTGATGGCATCGAGCGTACGGTTGTAGAAGTTTGTCACATACTCCTCCGACGGCATGCATGCTCCGCCTTCCCATCCCCACTGGCTGTGGATGCTACCATTGTCCCATGTGTTTCGGGAGAAGTCGTGGTTCTGGGCATATAGATTCTGAGGGTTGAGCCCCTTCCACCATTTCTCCGTGCCGTCGGCATTAGGTTTGTAACCGTCCTCCTTTGTAAGCCAACCGTCGTACTTCACACCAATCTTGTCGCCTTTGAGGTCGAAGCGACGACTTGGCTCGTACCATGTCCAGGCATGATCGGCATGGAAGGAGATGCCAAACGGGATGCCAGCTTTCTTCGCCGCCTTTGCCCATCCGTCGAGCAAGTCCTTGTGAGGGCCAATGGCCATAGCATTCCACTCCTGATACTTGCTGTCCCAGAGGTCGAAGTTGTCGTGGTGGTTGCCTAAGGCAAAGAAATACTGAGCGCCGCACTCCTCGGCATAGAACTTGACGAGCTGCTCAGGGTTCCAGTTCTCGGCTTTGAACAGAGGTAGCACATCCTTGAAACCAAACTCCGAAGGATGACCGTAGTGCTCACGATGATAGTTGTATTTTCCGCTTCCTTCCATGTAGAGTTCACGCGCCATCCAGTCGCCCGAACCCTCTACACACTGAGGTCCCCAATGAGCCCAGATGCCGAACTTAGCATCGCGAAACCATTCCGGCACCTCATACGTCTGGAGTGACTCCCATGTAGGTTGGAACTGTCCTGTCTGCATAGGTTCGTCTTTCTCGGAAACGGTGATCTGATAGTTCTGTGCCTGCATATTCATGGCAAGCATCAGGGCAAGAATGGAAAAATGGTGTTTCATTTGAGGATTTGATGATTTGTGATTTTCAAGCGGGATAAAATCCCGCTTTACACGACGGCGAACTACTCTCTGAGTTAGCGGCCCTCTCCCTAAAGGGGAGAGCGGGGAGAGAGGCTTCCTACTGCTGCATTATGTCGGTGAGGTTGATTTGTTTTGCTACCTCGGTTGAAGTGTCTATCATAATGATGATTTCGATGATGCCGAAGACTATCAGCCAACAGACCATAAACATTATCGGGAAGACAAGGATGAATAGTAGCATCTTTTTCCAACTGATGGATGTACATGTGCGAACCATGATAAATCCGACGATAACGAACAGCCATAATATCAGATCTTCACCTTGCTCGTAGATAGGGGCGCAACTTGCCGGCAGACATTTCATGATGAGGGTGAAAATAAGATCAAAGATAATCATGTAGCATATTGCATAAAGCATAAGATGAAGCGACTCCGATATGTTGAGCGCCTTTTCTTTGGCACGGACAATCTTCAATGTCCATGGTATGGCTGGTGATGAAATGACACATAAGAATATGCAGATACGCTGCATGTCGGTGAATAATATCCAATGCCAAAAATGTGTCACTTTTAGTGAAAGGGAATGACCTGCAAGAAGAGTTGCCCATTTTTCAGGATAAGGAGCTCCGAGAAAGTCCTCTGTTTCATTTGAGTAATCGGGTAAGAAGAATGAAATGGCAAGGATGATGATGAGCAGCATCAATGGGTCGATATACTCTGCTCGATGACCGTTCAGATAGTCGCGTACCATGTAACCTGGACGGATGAGCAGGTCGATGATGGTATGGAGCAATCCCTTGTCGACATGGGTGAATCGGTCGGTGAAGTTGCGGAATGTGTCCTTGAGCGTCAGTCGGGCGGTAGTGGCCTTCTGCTTGCATTGCGGACAGAAATTGCCGTGAAACTTCGTGCCACAGTTAAGGCATACATGCTCCTCGACTTTGTCGTAGTTCATTTCAGGCATGTGATTGCCATCCTGCAACTTTTGTTGTATTTCCTTGAATACCTGTTTCATTTGAGGATTTTGTGATTTGATGATTTTATGATTTGTTGGTTTCTAAGCGATATCCTTCTATCTTATTAACCCGACGACGGTTTTGCGTACTTCCATAGGGTTCTCGATGCAATGAACCTTGTGGGAGGTGCCTCCACTGCCGAGCAACTCCAGACAACCAGTGCCGAGAAGACGCTGCCAGAAAGTTTGATAGAAGTTCACCGTCTCAATCTTTCCCAGTGGTATCTCGGTCATCTTGATGTTGAAGATACCATCCTTCTGGATGAATCGGGTGGTGGTGACGGCAAATTCCGTCTTTGTGCGCACTACCCATCCGATGAGATATGTCACGACTCCAAGCACTATGAGGGCAGCACCGCCCATATATGCCTCCGTGCGTTGCAGGAAGAGGCATACAATGCCGCCAACGATGAACAGGATGCTCCAAAACAGATAGGATGCTATAGAACTCCAATGAAGGCGTCCTTTCATTACGATTTTCTCGCCTTCTTCAAGGCTCTCAGTGATGTAATTTGCCATGATGAT
>DCIM01000088.1:7541-9144 GCA_002316005.1 Prevotellaceae bacterium UBA1726
TGTGATTTTAGTTTACAAAATATTTCACACCGTCGAGGGCTTCGAGCGAAGTGAAGAGCTGACGGGTAGGGGAGAGACGAAGGGCGCGCGAACGACACACAAACGAGGTGCGATTTTCGGAGTCGTTGATCTGAACATATGTTGGCACATCGCCTTTGCTGTCGAGGAAGATGCAGTTGAGTTCGTTGATGTACTCCTCGTTGAGATTCTCGCGGTTTAAGGTGACTGTGATGCGCTCGATGAGTTTGTCCTTGACATCGACAAGGAACTGCACATTATTGATTTTCAAATCAAAGAAATTGCTGTTCTGGAAGCGTTGCTGCACCGTCATGGTGATGTAAAGTGTAGCACCGATGACAAAGCGTCCACTCCATTGCGACCAGTCGTCGAAGAGAGCCAATTCGCCAGCACCTTCATAGTCTTCAATCTTTACAATTCCGTAAGGTTTTCCCTTCTTCGTGAATCCCGTTCGGATATCGGTGACGATACCACCCAGCGTGATGTTCTGCTTCTTGACAAGATCCTGCTTGTTTTCAAGTTCAGGGCAATGAGTGTTGCACATCGTCTTGAGGATGACATAGTGGTCGTCGAGCGGATGAGCCGAGAGGTAGATGCCCACAAGGTCGCGCTCTTTGTTGAGTCGGTCGATGCTGCTCCACTGAGCATATTTAGCTGGTGCCTTTGGCAAGGCAATGGCATCCTCCATGCCCGAGAATCCAAACAGCGAGTTGGCAGCCTCGGCCTGTGCATTCTGATAACCCTGACCGAATCGCATCACTGCCTCGAGGAATGTCTCACCCTTGGAGTTGGCAACAGTGAAATACTGTTCGCGCGCGATGCCGAAACTGTCGAAGCCACCACTCAATGCCAACGATTCGAAACCCTTTCGGTTGACCTGCGAGAAGTTGACACGCTTGGCGAAGTCGTAGATGTCAGAATATGGTCCGTTTGCCTCACGCTCACTGATGATAGCCTCGGCAGCAGCCTCGCCCATACCCTTGATGGCAGCAAGACCAAAGCGAATCTCACCCTTCTTGTTAACACCGAAGTTGACATACGACTCGTTGACATCAGGGCCGAGCGTCTTGATGTTCAGTGAGTTACACTCGTCCATGAGTTTGGTGATTTCCTTGATGTCGCTCTTACGGCGAGTCATGATAGCCGCCATGAACTCCGAAGGATAGTTTGCCTTGAGCCACGCCGTCTGATAAGCCACCCACGAGTAGCAGGCCGCATGCGACTTGTTGAACGCATAGGAAGCAAACTTCTCCCAATCGGCCCAAATCTTCTCGAGAATCTTAGGGTCGTGACCGTTCTTCTTTCCACCCTCGATGAACTGAGGTTTCATCTTATCTACGATGTCCTTCTTCTTCTTACCCATCGCCTTACGGAGGGCATCCGACTCACCACGCGTGAAGTTAGCCAACTTACGCGACAAGAGCATCACCTGCTCCTGATAGACGGTGATACCGTAGGTATCCTTCAGATACTCCTCACAGGCATCGAGGTCGTAGGTGATAGGTTCCTTGCCGTTCTTTCGTGCGATGAACGAAGGGATATAATCCATTGGTCCCGGACGATAGAGGGCATTCATGGCGATGAG
>DCIM01000089.1:0-1397 GCA_002316005.1 Prevotellaceae bacterium UBA1726
ACTTTTCAATTACTATTTACACTTAAAAGAATAGGCAAAACTACTAATGCTGCACAATAGGCATGCTATTGCCATCAGCGATCGGATGAAAGTTTGTTTCATGAAAATATAATTTTAAATTTTGTTTATCGTTTGTTTTGATTAATATTTATCTCACAATTGTTTTTTGGCAAAAGAATAAAAGGCAAATCTTCCGGGGAAGGTTTGGGGAAAAGAAAAATCCAATGCTAAATGTGAGAAAAGGGACGATACCTATAGACACAAAAGAAGCGTAGGAAAATCCTTACCCATCTTACATCTGGTATCGCCAAACACCATAACCGAAATGAATAATTACTTCACCTACGCCGTATATGCTCGAGCGATACAGCGTAGGGCCGTAAGCTTACGTTCACATACAGGAAAGGCGAACCGTAACTTTCTTCCTTCGGTTTTGAAATTGGCGATTTCGATGTAAAGGAACGAAGCGCGGAACGCTATCATTGTCATACTGGCTGGCACTGCATTAAATGCAGAGGTCCAGAAGACATTTGCAAAAGTACGCAAAGATTGCGAATTGTGCAAACTTTTCAAAGAAAAAAGTTAAATCAAAGAGAAAGATTTAACATTCGGGGGGAACTTTCTCAACGCCGCTCGGCTTTGCCGCTTTCATAGCGTAAGCGGAGAAAGAAAGGACGCGAAGGGGCAAGGGACGCAAGGATTTAGATAAAAACCATTCGTTTGTCAGGGCGTGGCCCTAAATGGAATGGAGAAACAGAATCTTTGAAAACAAGCTTTCACGATTCCTGCCTCTCCCTTCCATCTGCCAATGTCTTGGCCAACGAATGAGAAAACCGCTTCGCGAGAAAATCTCAGACTTTGTCTTCGAGAAAATGTGGTGCGCGGGGATTAATTATCTCCTTCTCCCTTCGGTCGAGAAACTCGCCCTTGGGCTCATTAACTGAGCGTTCATATTCAGCATAAGCTGGCATGAACATCAAGCGAGGGAAATAAATCTTTACAATCTAATTTTTCCAGCACGCGGGGAATTAGATAAAAACCACTACGCAAAAAATCTCAGACTTTGTCTTCATGAAAATGGCTTATGCGAAGGGAGAAATCAATAACAAAAATCTTGATAAGAATCAGCAATAATAAGGAAATAACTTGACAAAACGAGAAAACGAGGAGACGTTGGGGACGCGGGATGGAATCCCGCTTAATACGACGGCGAACAAGGACAGAAAAAGCCTCACCCCCTAACCCCCTCTCCCCTTGAGGAGAGGAGAGGAAGCCTACCCCCGGCCCCTCCCTAAAGGGAAGGGGGAAGGGAGACGAAAACGAAGGCGGGGGCAGGGAGAAAGACAAAAAAGCACTGCGAGAACACGCAGGGAACAGTGACGGGATTCTGGGTGTTT
>DCIM01000089.1:1455-13156 GCA_002316005.1 Prevotellaceae bacterium UBA1726
CTTGAGGAGGGCGAGGACGCCACGGTCGCCACAGAGATGGGCGGCACCGACAGCAAAGAGGGTGGAATGCTCGGACATGACAGACGGCATCAGACTAACCCAGTTGGCGTTGCGGTCGTAGACAAGGGTATTCTCCTCCTCTGGAGTGGCGTCGCAAGAGTTGCCCATTTTCATGTTGAAGACTTCGTTGATCTTGTCCAAGTCCTGTGCATAATAAGCCTTGACGACCTCATCGGCCATGAGGTCGTTGAACTCCTCGTTGTCGATGAGACACATAAGAGCCTTCACCTGATCGGCAATAGGTTTGTCGAAGAGGGTGTGAGCCTGGAAATAGACACTCTCGAAACCACCGGCTGGTTTGCCCATCTTGATGGCTTCGGTCTGGAAATAGCTGTCAATGCCATTCTGCACATTGAACTGGCCACCGCTTTTCTTGAGGAACTTAAGCAGTGAGAGTGTGTTCTCGAGAGATGCAGGCGACATCTTGCCCATCTGACCAAAGACGAGAGGATTGCTGAGTTTCATGCCCATAGCACTCTCGAAATAAGTATCGAGTTTTGCGAACTGTTCTTCAGAAAGCACATCCTTGAGAGTCTGTCCTTTAGGGAGCATCATACACTCCTGAAGAACAGCAACGCTATCAGGCATCATTGCATCGGCCATTGGCACCTCGCCATAGACCTGTTCGACACTGTTGAGGACCTCTCTGGCACCAGGAATCTGATCAACGAAGCTGGCATCAGCAAGATGATAAGTGCCAACGATATAGGAATCCTTCTGAAGGCCATTGCCGGAGATGCGATAGAGGATTTGTGCAGAAGCCGGAAACACTGTTGCCGCAAGCACGAAAAGGGAAAGGAGTTTCTTCATAATAATGTTTTAATTAGTTTTGGTGCAAAGATAATATAAATAATTGAATAAAACATCAAAACACCAAAGAAACAGGAATTACAAACACTAACAAACTCTAAGATAAAAGATGATAAATAAGTGAAAGTGAAACTGAAAAAACCACAAAAGCAACCAAAAAGTAACAAAAACCATCGTATCAAGTTTCAATTTATCATTCCCACTTTCGTTTATGTTACATCTACTTTCACAAATGTTACATCCGGTGTTATTTCTATTAATTTTGAATAAAAATGAATTATTTTTTTATATTTTTGCGATGGGAAGAATTCTCAATTTTTAATCTATAAATATAATTAACTAAAAAAAGACCTTTATGAATCGAAAGATCAGAAGAATTAGTCTTGTGTTGGGCCTTTGCTCCGTAATGGTGCTTGGCTACACACCACAGGCTATGGCTGCTAAATCTACAGCAGCTGCTGCTCAACAGCAGGCAAAACGAGTTAAGGGTAGTGTCTATGACTCAATGGGTCCTATTATGGGCGCAACAGTTATGGAAAAGGGAACAAACAATGGTGCCATCACAGATGTTGACGGTAACTTTGTTATCAAACTCAACGATCCAAATGCGACACTTGTTGTCAGCTATTTGGGCTATGTGACACAGGAAATCAAGGTTGGCGGAAAATCAGAAGTTTTCGTTTCTCTTGAGAGCGAAGACCGCAACTTGAACGAGGTTGTCGTTATCGGTTACGGTACACAGCGTAAAGAGGCAGTGACTGGTTCAGTAGCTTCAGTAAAGGGAGAGTCGCTTCGCGAGGTTCCAGGTGCAGACATCACTCAGGCACTCCAGGGTCGTATTGCAGGTGTGCAGATGATGCAGACATCTTCAAAGCCAGGTGCTTCGATGCAGATTCGTATCCGTGGTCAGCGCTCGCTCACAGCAAGTAACGACCCACTGATCGTGCTCGACGGTATTCCATTCGCAGGTTCACTGAACGATATTGATCCAGCCAGCATCAAGTCGATGGATATCCTCAAGGATGCATCAGCAACAGCTATCTACGGTTCGCGTGGTGCAAACGGTGTGATCATGATTACCACAAACAAGGGTACAAAGGAGATGGCACCTATCGTAAAATATAATATGTACGTAGGCGCGAAGACAAACTTCTCAGACTATCCAATGATGAACGGTGATGAGCTTGCAGAACTCCGTAAGGTTGCAGGAAAGGGCTACGATATGCTCACATCCGACGAGAAGGCAGGTATGAACACTAACTGGCAGGACCTCTTCTTCAAGACCGGTTTCACAACAAATCAGGATGTAAGCGTTGCTGGTGGTGGTTCAAGCACCAACTACAACTTCGGTGTTTCTTATCTGAAGGATGAAGCAACAATCCCTACACAGAACTTCAACCGTTATGCATTCCATGCAGCTATCGATCAGGAGATTGGTCGTTATGTAAAGGTTGGATTCGCTTCGAACACCAACTACAGCGTCACAAACAATGCTAACCTCGGTCTTTATACTATCCTGAGTGCTTCTCCACTCGTTGATCCTTACAATGAGGACGGTTCGCTCAAGTCGGTTGCAGCAAACAACGCAACAGATAAGATGTGGGTTACAACACGCGAGCGCATCGAGAACCTTGGCGATTCATACAAGGATCAGACAACAGCACTCGGTACATACAATAACTTCTACGGTGAGGTTAAGGCTCCATTCCTTGATGGTTTGAAGTATCGCATCAACCTCGGTCTCAACTACCGTCACAACAAGTATGGTTCATACACAGGTACAGGTATCTTCTCTGATACTGCTACAAACCCATCAAGTGCTGCAAACAACAATGCAACAACATGGAACTGGGCAGTAGAGCACTTGGTATCATACGACAAGACATTCGGTGATCATACAATCAATGCTGTAGCACTCTATTCAGCAGAGAAGACCCACTACGACGCACAGTCAATGAGTGGTACAAAGATTCCTAACGACCAGTTCCTCTGGTACAACATCGGTCAGGCAGAGTCGACAACAATCAACCCAGCAAACCAGGGCTACTATGAGTGTGGTCTCACCTCTATCATGGGTCGTATCATGTACAGCTATCAGGACAAGTACATGGCAAGCGTAACAGTTCGTCGCGACGGTTCTTCACGCCTTGCTAAGGGTCATCAGTATCACACATATCCAGCTGTTTCACTTGGTTGGAACATTGCAAAGGAAAGCTTCATGGAGAATGTGAAGTGGGTAGACAACCTCAAGTTGCGTCTCGGTTATGGTCAGACATCTAACCAGTCTGTAAATCCTTACGCTACACTCGGTCTCCTCTCAAGTACAGCTTACAACTACGGTTCAACAGGCTATACAACAGGTTACTATGTATCAAGTCTTCCAAACCAGGAACTTGGTTGGGAGTACTCACAGACATACAATGTAGGTCTTGACTTCTCATTCCTCAACGGTCGTATCTATGGTACAGCAGAGTACTACATCCAGAAGACCAACGACCTTCTTATGTCTGTATCGCTTCCATCTACAGCAGGTGTAAGCAGCTATACAGCAAATGTTGGTAAGACACAGAACAAGGGTTTCGAGCTTTCACTCAATGGTATCATCCTTGACAACAAGGACGGTTGGACAGTTGAGGCAGGTCTTAACTGGTACACCAACAAGAATAAGATCGTTGAACTCGCAGACGGTTCCGACCGCGACGAGGGTAACGGATGGTTCGTTGGCAAGTCAATCAACTCTATCTACGACTACGAGAAGATCGGTATCTGGCAGACAAGCGAAGAGGAGACTCGTCAGATCATGGAGCCAGGTGGCAACGCAGGTATGATCAAGGTGAAGGGTGGTTACTACACTCAGGAAGAAGCTGATGCTGGTGCTATTCCAGAAGGCAAGAAGGTAGGTGACATGCGTGCTATCAACGCTTATGACCGTCAGGTTATCGAGCTTGACCCAGCATGGGAAGGCGGTTTCAACTTCCGCGTAGCTTACAAGAACTTCGACCTCTCAGCAGTTACAAGCTTCCGTCATGGTGGTAAGCTCATCTCTACACTCTACGGTTCTGCTAGTTACCTCAACATGCTTTCAGGTCGTCGTAACAACGTGAAGGTGGACTACTGGACAGAGAGCAACCCAACAAATGCTTATCCAAACCCAGCAGGTATCCAGAGCGGTGATAACCCTAAGTATGGCAACTCGCTTGCACTCTTCTCAGGTTCTTACTTCAAGTTCCGTACAATCACTCTCGGTTACAACTTCGCAGGTCAGTGGATGAAGACTGCAGGCATCAAGGCACTCCGTGTTTATGCTACAGTAACAAACCCATTCGTACTGTTCTCACCATACACCAACGAGACAGGTCTTGACCCAGAGACAAACTCACGCGGTAACGAAAACCAGGCAGTAGGCAGCTACAACTCACGCATCCTCGTTGTAGGTTACAACACTCCTACAACACGTAACTACCTCCTCGGTTTGAATGTTACATTCTAAGGTTTAGTAATAGAAACAAATAACTATTATCATTTCTAAATTCGTAAACAATATGAAATCAAAGATATATATTGCAGGAGCAGCCTTAGTTATGAGTCTTGGATTCTGTGCTTGCTCTGACGTTCTGGAGGAGACACCTCGTGCCACTTTCACCCCAGAATACTTCAAAACAGAAAATGGTGTAAAGGGTGGTGTGACAGCTCTCTATGCACACCTTCGTAACACATGGGGTCAGGGTTACTACTTCAACTCGCTCGAGACCGGTACTGACGAATATACATACGGACAGTCGGCAGACGAAAACTTCAAGTGCCTTGACATGACTCCAGAAGTATCGCTCACAAAGCCAGACAACTGTCGTTCAGACGCTCTCTGGGGCAATGCTTTCTCAGATATCAACACAGCTTCAGGCGTTATCGAGAACGGTACAGCAGCAGGCATTGACGCTGCACTCCTCGCAGAGGCTTACTTCTTCCGTGCATTCAACTACTTCGAACTTGTACAGACCTTCGGTGGTGTGCCACTCGATCTTGGTGCTGGTGAGTTGAAGTTCAACACTTCTCCTGTTCGTACATCAAAGCGTAACACAGTTCCTGAGGTTTATACAGCTATCTTCTCTGACTTTGAGAAGGCACTTGCCGATCTTCCTGCAACAGGTCGTGTGACAGGTGGTGTGACAAAGACAGCAGCTCGTCTGTTCCTTGCTAAGGCTTACCTTACTTATGGCTGGTGGCTTGAGAACCCTAACGGTATTGCTACTTATCCAGAGTGTACACGCAACTCAGGCGAAGCTAAGTCTTACTTCCAGAAGGCTTACGATACAGCAATAGCAGCAATCAACGACCCAGGTCCTTTCGGCCTTCAGGAGGCTTTCACAGACGTATTCTTCGGTCCTAACGACCGCAACAGCGAAATCGTGCTCTATGCTGACCACACTGCTCAGGACGAGTACTACAATGGTGGCGTAGGTTACGGCTACGGCTCAGGTGGTGCACCTGATAACTTCGCACACTGGATGAACCGTTGGAACTATACTCTCTTCGGTGCTTGCCTTCAGCGTACTGCTTACCAGGGCTACGACCGTCCTTGGACTCGTATGGCTACTCCATGTGAGGTTCCTGCAATGTTCACCGACCAGGATATTGACGCTCGCTTTGAAGGTACTTTCGTAACTTCATTCCGCGTAAACTGGGAGTGTGTTGCTGCCAACAAAGGCAAGGAATGGACAAATGCTAACGGCATTAATATCAAGCAGGGCGATATCGCTCTCAAGTTCACAGGTGTAAACGATCCTGATGTTGTTTACAATGGCAAGGCAAATCCTTGTGCAGCTGGTACTCTTGATGGTGAATCTGCTTACATCATTACTCCTGACCACCTCAGCCGTCGTGCATACCTCAATGTATGGAAGAACGGATATTACAACGAGACAACATGGGGCGATGGCACTGCAGGTATGCCTAACGGTGCAAACCCTCGTCCAGCAAACATCGCTCGTTTCGCAGAGCTCTACTTCATCGCTGCTGAAGCTGCTGTGAAGGGTGCAAATGCTACAAGTCTCTCAGCATACGACTGTATGGTAAAGATTCGTGAGCGTGCTGGTAAATGGCGTCTTGCAGCTTTCGCTAACAAGGATATGGACGCAAAGGTTGACGCACCTCTCTACGCTGACCACAGCGCTGACATGAAGGCAGCTACTCCACAGAACATCACTATCGACTACATCCTCGATGAGCGTTTCCGCGAGTTCTTCGGTGAGGGTCTTCGCTGGTGGGATCTCGTTCGTACACAGACTTGGGAGGCACGCGCTAAGACTTACTCTATCGCAGGCAACGAGTTCGGCGATCCTGTAAAGACTTACACTCGTACTATTCCTTCGCACTACTACCTCCGCCCAATCCCACAGGGTCAGGTAGATGCTCTCCAGATGGAAGACGCAGAGAAGTCTGCATTCCAGAACCCTGGTTACTAAAAACACAATCGGATAATAATTATCCCTAAATAAAAAGAGGGACCGGACGACAATTCGTTCGGTTCCTTTTTTTATCATACCCCCTAAAAGCAAATCGCTTGCGGACATTTCATTGAAATGAGGTGCTCATTTCAGTGGAATGAAGTCCACTCCACATAGCAGAGACAAGGTCATTTCAGTGGAATGAGGAGTGACTGATAGTCAAGGGCAATATTGTGCGGCAGACAATGAGAAGATATGAAGAAAATCCGGGGGCAAAAGTCAAAAAATGAGGGAATTGTGTAAATATTCGCGAAAAAACTTTGCCAAACCGGAAAAATGTTGTACCTTTGCATTCGCTTTTCATGTAAGCACCCATTGTGGGGTTTTGTGAGGGCGCTGAAAAATAGATTATTATTCACATATTAAATATAACATTAAAATGAAAAAAGGTATTCACCCAGAAAACTATCGTCCCGTCGTATTCAAGGATATGTCCAACGGCGATATGTTCCTCTCAAAGTCTACATGCAAGAGTAATGAGACAGTAGAATTTGAAGGCGAGACTTATCCAGTAGTAAAGATTGAAATCTCTAACACCTCTCACCCATTCTATACAGGTAAGAGCAAGTTGGTTGATACAGCAGGTCGCGTTGACCGCTTCATGAGCCGCTACGGTAACCTCAATAAGAAGTAAGCCTTTTCAAATATATACACTCTATATAGACGAAATGACGCAAGAGTGCGTTCAAATGTAGTTGCATATGCATTTGAACGCACTTCTCTTTTATTATAAATGTACGCGCGAGTGCGCGCATAAAGAAAAAACCTAAATAACAGAATGAAGACAAAATGCTTGATTATAGGTAGTGGTCCTGCTGGATACACTGCTGCTATATATGCCGGTCGTGCAAACCTCCAGCCTGTGGAGTACTGTGGAATGCAGATGGGCGGACAGTTGACCCAGACCACAATCGTGGAGAATTTCCCAGGTTATCCAGAAGGCGTTGACGGCAATCAGATGATGATGGACCTTCGCCAGCAGGCAGAGCGTTTCGGTGCGGACTTACGCGACGGAGTAATCACAAAGGTTGATTTCTCAAGTCGTCCGTTCCATCTCTGGACCGACCGCGACGAGGAGATTGAGGCAGACACAGTGATTATTGCTACTGGTGCCTCGGCAAAGTACCTCGGACTGGATGACGAGAAGAAATACAACGGTCAGGGTGTATCGGCTTGTGCCACATGCGACGGATTCTTCTATCGCAAGAAGACAGTAGCCGTTGTGGGCGGTGGCGACACAGCCTGCGAAGAGGCTCTCTACTTGTCGCAGTTGTGCAAGAAGGTATATATGATTGTTCGCAAGGACTATCTGCGTGCTTCGGATGTGATGTGCAAGCGTGTTGAGGAGAACGAGAAGATTGAGGTTCTCTTTGAGCACAACACCCTTGGTCTGTTCGGTGAGAATGGCGTTGAGGGTGCACATCTCGTAAAGCGCAAGGGACAGCCTGACGAGGAGTTGGTGGATATCGCCATCGACGGATTCTTCCTCGCTATTGGCCACAAGCCAAATACAGATGTCTTTGCAGAATATATCGAGCGCGACGAGACTGGTTACATCAAGACTATTGATGGTAGTCCACGCACAAATGTGGAAGGTGTATTCGCTGCAGGCGACTGTGCCGACCCACACTATCGTCAGGCTATCGTTGCAGCCGGTTCAGGCTGTAAGGCAGCACTCGAGGCAGAGAGATTCCTGAATAAATAGCCCCCCTTCAACTCCCCCGAGGGGGAGAGCCCAAGCGGGAACACAAAGGAGGGCAGGAAGTTACGAAATAAAAGAAAAATTGAGGAGAATCTGTAGAATTAACAAAATAATTTTGCAGATTCTTTTATTTTTTCGTACATTTGCATGGTTTTCGCATAAAAACCAAAAATAAGGAACCCCAAAAAGTTATTACCTAAGAGAAATTTCAGGGAGACTAAAAACAAATTAAAAAAAAGTAAAAAATGAATCGCTTTCGTTTTATTATTGGTGCCTTGCTCCTAATGATAGGAGTGGCAGCCAAAGCTGAAATCGTGATTACTGCCGATCAGGTGACGACAGTGAAGGTGGCAGAAGTGGCAAGTATGACATTTGACGGCGACTTCAACACCGGCAATCTCGTATTGAACTACATCGACGGCACGAACGCAAAATTCCCTATCAGCAGCATCAAGCAGTTGACACTGAAGACTGACGAGATAGACGCCATTGAGTCTGTTTCGGCACGCCCTACTGTTGCTGTTCAGGGCGACATGCTCATTATCACCGGTAACGGAGGAAAGGTGGCAATCTACGACACCACAGGTCGTCAGATGACTGCAGCAGAACTCACTGCCGGCACTACCCCACTCTCGCTTGGTCAGTTGCCAAACGGTATCTATGTGGCTAACATCAACGGTCATGTTGTTAAATTCCAAAAGAAATAAACGGTTATGAAATTACGCAAGATTACACTCGCCCTCGCTATCGTTGTAAGTGCATGGGCATTTGCCGACAATTTCGTGACCATCACTTTCACGAACGGTACAACAACAGAGAAAAAGGTGGATGCTCAAACCGAGACCCTCACCTTTGGTGAAGCAATGTCGTCGCTCATCTTCAGCGACGGAACAGAATACAGTTTCAGCGACATCGCACATATCGGTTTCCGCTATGAGAAACCATCCGTTGACCCAGAGCCATCGGACGACCCAACTATCGTCTATGTGACATGGAACGGCACAGATGCTCCTACAGTGAAATGTTCTGCCCCAGGCGTGACAGTAGCACTGAACGAAGGAAATGTGACTCTTACAAACACCAATACTGACACAGAGTACACCTATGTGCTTGCGGGCGAATCAACAGCCGGCAGTCTGACACTTGTAGCTGAATACAAGAGTACAATCAAACTGAACGGAGTGAATCTGAAGTCGAACCTCGAGGAAGCGTTGAACATCAAGTGTGGTAAGCGCATCAACCTCGAACTCGTTGACGGAACAACAAACACTCTTGAAGACGCCATTGAAGACAACGGTCAGAAGGGCGCACTATACTGCAAGGGCCACCTCGAAGTGAGCGGAGCAGGTACACTCAACCTCACAGGAAACATCAAGCACGGACTCTCGACAAAGGAGTATCTGCAGATCAAGAAGACTGCAGGAACCATCAATGTGGTGAAGGCCGCAAACGATGGAATCCACGCTGGTCAGTACTTCAAGATGAACGGCGGAGAGGTGAATATCTCTGGTGTAGGCGGTGACGGCATTCAGGCAGAAATCACTGATGACGCTACAGATGAAGACAACGGTCAGTTGGTTATCAAGGGCGGAACACTGAAGATTACCACTACAGGCAATGATGTGGCAGCACTGAAATCAGACTCGCTGATGACCATCAACGACGGAACACTCACCCTTACCTGTTCAGGAAACGGCAGCAAGGGAATGAAGAGCGATACCGATATTAAGGTGAATGGCGGTACGCTGAACATCACCAATGGTGGTGGTCTGTACGAAGACACCGAAGAAGATGACCCTTCTGGCGAAGACCAGAAGAGCTACAAGGTATATGTGACCGTTCCTACCAGTGGCGGTGGCGGCGGTGGCCCTGGCGGTGGCGGCGGTGGTAGCAGCGCTTGGACAACAGTATATCTGTATAAGTCAGACGGCACACTCGTTCAGCAACTCACCGACAAGGTGACAATTAGTTCTGGCTATCAGTCGGCAACCTTCTATTATTATGACTTCAAGGCAGCAGACTCGGGCACATACTATTTCAAGAGCGCCGACTACACTTCAGGTTGGGGTGGTTCAACTACCTATACCATTAAGTCGGGTAACATTACCGGTCCTACAAACGGCAGTGACTACTATTACACCATCTCGAACAGTTACTCAACAAGCGGCTCAACCCGTACATATTCTATCAGCAACACCACAAGCACCTGGACAGGTGGTACATCGACAACCGAGGGCGATCTCTCGAGCAGTCATGGCATTAAGGGTGACAACAGTGTGGAGATAAACGGTGGTGACATCACAATCAAGATGACAGGAACAGCAGGAAAGGCCATCAGTACTGACAAGGACATCACTGTGAACGATGGTACTATTACCATCACCAACTCTGGCGCTGGACAGACCAACGGTAGTACGAACTACACTGCAAAGGGCCTTACTGCAGACAAGAATGTAAACCTCGTGGGTGGTACTATAGGAATCACTATGAGCGGTTCGGGCGGTAAGTGTATCAAGGCCGACAATGAACTCATCGTTGGAAACAAATCGACCGGTGAAGGACCAACACTGACCGCAACAACTTCAGGCTCAACGCTTGGAGGCAGTTCGTCAGGAGGCTGGGGCGGTCCTGGTGGAGGTTCGTCAGGCGGTTCATCGGCAAAGGCCATCAAGGCATTAGGCACTATCTATGTATATGGTGGAAAGATGAATGTCAGCACCTCGACCGATGGAGCCGAAGGTCTGGAGTCGAAGACTGCCGTATATATTGAAGGTGGCGAGCACTACTACAAATGCTACGACGACTGTATCAACTCAAGCGGTTGCATATATTTCAATGGTGGAACAACAGTATGCTACAGTTATGGCAATGACGCTGTTGATTCAAACGCAGGCAAGAGCGGTGCAATAACTATCGGCAACGGTAATATCTTCGCCTTCACCACAAAGGGTTCGCCAGAGGAAGGACTCGACTGCGACAACAACTCTTACATCAAGATTACCGGTACGGGTATCGGTATCTCGGCAGGAGGAGCACAAGGAGGCGGTTCGTCAAGTTCGTCAATCAGCGGTGCTGCTCAGGGTTATGCCTTTGTGACATCAAGCATCAGCTATTCTTCAGGCCGTTACTATACACTTGCAGACGCGAGCGGCAATAACCTCGCCACATATAGTTTCCCTGTATCGTGCAGCAGTTCGTTGGCACTCTTCACAGCCAAAGGTATGACATCAGGTTCTACCTATAATGTGAAGTACAGCACCACAAAGCCAACCGATGCAACAATCGTTGTGGGCGGAGAAAGTGGTCAGGCAGGATTCTATATCGGAAGTTCGGCCAAGGGAACAACCAGCGTAACAAGCTTTACAGCGAAATAAAGCCTCACTGCACTTTCCCTGCGATGAATCGCAGGGAACCGTGACGGAGGGCAATTATCTTCGGATGAGGAGAAGGCCGAGGAAGGTTATTGCTCCGTTAATCATAAGGAGTTCATAACCGAAATGATAGTTCCAGAGACTTCCGGCAAGGAGGTTGAGGAGATAACATGACACAGGTGAGGCAATAGCCACAACCCATACAAGGCCACCCTTCGGGGTGGCTTTTTTGTTGCCCAGGAAATAGGCATAGG
>DCIM01000042.1:0-30760 GCA_002316005.1 Prevotellaceae bacterium UBA1726
CTGTAGTAGTGATCTGTGCCATACATCTCTGTCTGTGTGTCGATGAAGAGTTTCTGTATCTGGGCAAAGTGAGGGTCTTTTGGGTTAAGGAATGTGCAACCGTATTTCTCGTCGAAACCGCACCATCCCTGAACAGGAGTAGATTCCAGTTCCACACCAAGAGCATCGGCAAGATCTGAAGGGATATGTCCCGAGAAACCAGGTAGTACAGGATGCATATTCAGTTCGCGTTCACGCGCAAGAATGCGTTTCTGCAGTTCAGCCTGACCGTCAATCCACTTCTGTGGCAGAGGTCCTTGCCAGCGGTCAATATTGTTCATGCGATGCCATGGCAGATGAGCCGGACCTGAGAAATATGCACGGATCTGCTCATCGGTCATACCGAGTTCACGATAAACCTTCTGATATACAGCCTCCTCGCCATTCATTGCAAGAGGTATGTTGATGCCGTTGAGCGCCATCCAGTCAATGAAATGTTCCCATTGCTCCCATTTCCAGAAGGCGAGGGTATAGCCGTAAGTGCAATAGTTGAGGAAGAAGCGTTGAGGCACCAGCGCCTTCACACGTACCTTTGACGGAACCTCAGGCATGACCTCAGGCAATATCACAGGATTGTAGTCGTACCAGTTCACTTGTGTGAGGCAGTAATCCTGCAGGTATCTGTTCAGGCCAACCGCCATAGAGTTAGCGTTGTTTCCACGAATCACAACCTTGCCTTTAACGGTCTCCAGTTCATATACATCGATAGTGTCATTCTGAAGACGCTCAAAGCTGACAGCGTCGGCCTTGTCGCCCATGATTCTTCGAGCAAGAGCCTCTGCAGTACCTACTTCAGAATCGGTACTTCCACAAGCAGCAAGCAGCATACAAGTGACTCCAACGAGAACTATCGTTGTTTTTTGAATACTCAATTTAATGAACAGTCTTGCCTTTGTCATGTTAAAAAGCGGAGTTGATTATTTCTTTATGAATAGTGAACTTGCAGGGACATCCAGCACTTCACTGCCCTTTGAGGCGTACTTGATGTTCAATGATTGTCCTGCGTAATTATCGTAGTACTTAACCACGAAGTGATGATATCCCTTGGCAAGACTTACGAACGATTTCTTTGTTCTCTCACCATGCGAACCGTCATTGTCGATAATCAGTTTGTCGTCGATATAGAACTGTGCACCATCGTCAGAGGTCAGAAGGAAGAAATAAGGCAATGTATCTTCCGAGAGGAAGTATGTGTCGAAGACATACCCGAAATGATCTTCTGCAGGAGCCTTTGTTATGTCGATAGCCTCCATCTTGCCCTCGCCCTTCTTGTTCTTTGGCACGAGAATCGAGGCACAGCAGTCTTTCTCAGGGCCTTCGTAGTAGGTGTAGTTCACACCATTCTCTACTTCGCCGAGTTCTGTTGCAGGAAGGGCGTCGTCAATCATTGCTGAGTTGAAACCATGAGGCAGATACCACGATGGCCCCCTGCCGTCAACAGTGCGGCACCATGTCTCAAACTCTCTCTTGCCCTCAGTCAGTTCAACGATACGGCTACCCAGTGGTGTTGTCTCACTACCGCCGACACCCGACTGACGACCATAGCAC
Organism: Prevotellaceae bacterium UBA1726; assembly: GCA_002316005.1. GTDB lineage: Bacteria > Bacteroidota > Bacteroidia > Bacteroidales > Bacteroidaceae > Prevotella. The sequence goes on from DCIM01000042.1 coordinate 1,588, forward strand.
AATGCAATGTCGTCAAGGATTCCGCAGTAGTCGTTCGAATGGTCATGACCTACGAACATACCCATGATATCTCTGTGGAATGCTGCCGATGCAAAGAAACCGGTATTGAATTCAGGAGGACAGCAGGTGCCTTCCTTGTATGAACCGAAAGTGTTAGGGTCGGTGGCAACAGGAACGAACTCAGGAACACAGATGTGGAAATAGGCGAGGGCAGGGAGTGGCTTACCGCCATTCTGTGCAGTATATTTCTCGCTTGTCTTCTCATACCATTTAATCTGGTCATAGTGAATCCAGTCATAATAACTGTATTTTCTCAGTTCTTCGTCCTCAGGATAGTCGTTTGAGTCGATAGTATAGACGAGAGCTGCAACGGAGTCGCTCTTCTCGCTCAGTATCTCAATAGCCATGTTGCCGTGACCGTAGCAATCGGATGTAGTAGGGTAGTTGAGGCAGCGTGTTGGCAGTTCTGTGAGCCATGTCTCCAGAATGTCTGCATCAACGCTGTCGCAAGCCTCTGCATCATGGTTTCCCATCACGATGGCGTAAGGTACTCCTGTAGCCTCGAGCATGTTGATGACCTGCTGCCACTCCGCCTTGTTGTGCTCAAGGTTGTCGGCATCGGTCACATTGTCGCCTGTGAGGACGATGAGCTGAGGTTGGTCTTCTCTCACCACAGCCTCCAGCATTTTACGGATGGCCACGGTGTCGCGACCGTTGTTCCAGTGCATATCAGTAAGTTGGGCAATACGGAACTTTCCATCCTTGAAACGGAGGGTGATGTCTGACTTGTCGCTGCCATTCTGGCTGCATGAGATGATTGCGAAGACTGCTAATAATAAAAAGAGTACCTTTTTCATTTTTGTCTGATGCTATAGTAGTTTTGCTTGTTCGATTGAATAATTTACTTGACGCTTGTGCCCATCCACTCAGAATAGATTGGCTGTCCCTTCTTGCCGAAACTTTCGCAAGGACGAACCGCAAAGCGATATTTATGTGTTGAAGGCAGTTCGCTCTTGCCGAAGAGACATACTACATCCTGTTCGTCGTGGTTTTCACCCAGATGGGCACCAGGAGAATATACGCGTTTTGTGCCAACAACGGTCAATGTATCCACATACTGCTGCTCCACCTGAATCTCATAGTCCACGGCACGCACGCCAGTACGCTTCTTCAATACCGATGGGAACTTTACCTCCACCTGAGGTTGCTTAACGCCATAACGGTCTTCACCTTCGGCAATCTCGCGTATGCTCACCTTGTCGCCCTTCGCGAACTCTGGAGCAACAGCCTTCTTCCTTCGGTTTTCGAAACTCATCTGAGCACCCTTCATTGGCAGTGGGATAATCCAGTTGTCGCCAACAGGTTCGTCATAAACAAACTCACGGCGTTCGAAGGTGATGCTGTTGTCATAAACAGTCATAACCATTCCCTGCTTCTTGTCTCTGTGGTTTGCTCTTTTCATCTGCGAAGGTACATCAGCGCCACCATCCACATACGAGTTCTCACGACCACCGAGAGGGCAGAGATAACTCAATGATGATGTGTTCAGGCTGGTGAACTCCTCCTGCCAGAGACTATACTCGTTGTCGAGAGGCAGGTGTGAATGCCCAGAGAAGGCAATGGCGTTAGGGAATTGGCTCAGAGCCTTTGTCACATCTCCGTTGTCCTGTCCCCATGCCCACTCGCCGTAAGTTGTGTTCCTTGGATGAGCATGCTGGAAATAGAAGAAAGGTTTCGGACCGCTCAGTTCTGTTTTATGCTGTTCAATGAACGCGGGAGCATCCTTTGTCTTACTCCAGTCCTCCCAGTGGGCACCGATGAAGTGATAGCCCTTGACAGTTTTCATGTAAACTGGTTGATAGGTCTCCTTGTAGTATTTCTTCCAGAGTTGCTTATGGCGAGGGCCGATTGCATCCTTGAGGGCTTCCTCATCAGAAATACCCATATTGCGATAGTCATGATATGTATGTGCTTCCATATCATGGTTGCCATAGACGAAAAGTCGCTCTACATGCTTGCCGTTTGGCAGTTTGTCCTTAGGGAATACCGAGAACCATGTGTCGGCAATAACCTTCATCTGGCGCTCAAGACCGTCGTCAGCCATATCACCGGCGATAAGCACGCCGTCAACCTCACGCTCACGGAAATATTCCAGAGCATGACGGAATGTCTTGCAAGTTTCTTCGTTGCGAACATGGATATCACTGAGGATACCGATACAGAGGCGTGGCGCTCCCATCTCGCTCACTTTCTGGGCGAAAGTAGGAAGGTCAACATACATTGCACCAGTAATAAGGCCCGCTGCCTTAAGGAATCGTCTTCTGTCCATATTTAGATTTTTGTTAGTAATTCGATTTAGCTTAATTGCTATTAGCAGTTTCAAAGGTTCAATTTGGGACGTTCTTGGAAAATAAACGGGGAGGAGTTGAAAACTCTCTCCAACCACCATCCCCGTCGATTTTCTAGAAGTAATCCTTTCTGATTCCTGTTCTCCCGAATGAGAAGCAGAAGTGATTACAATGCATTTTAACTAACCAAATTTTAACCAAAAAAATTATTATAATATTTATTAATTATTTCTTTCTGAAAAGCAGGTTTGCAGGAATCTTCTGTGCTTCCTTGCCCTTTGAGGCATAGGTGATGTCCAGTTCCTGACCGGAATAGTCCTCAAAGTACTTCACAACCATGTGGTGATATCCCTTTGCAAGGCTTATGGTTGTTCTTTTTACCTCCAAGCTGTGCGAACCGTCATTGTCGAGAATCAGTTTGTCGTCGATATAGAGCAATGCACCGTCGTCAGAGGCCAGACAGAAGTAGAATGGCGAAGTTTCTTCTGCAAGTAGATATGTGTCGAAGATATATCCGAAATGGTCTTCTGCCGGAGCCTTTGTTATGTCTATGTCCTCCATCACGCCTTCTCCCTTCTTGTTCTTTTCTACAAGGATTGCAGCGCAGTTTTCTTCCTCAGGACCCTCGAAGTAAGTATAGTTCACTCCGTTCTCAACCTCACTGAGTTCTGTCGCAGGAAGAGGGTTTTCAAACATTGTAGCGTTGAATCCATGTGGGTAATACCAGGAAGTTGTCTTTCCTTCCACTGTGCGACACCAAGTCTCAAACTCTCTTTTGCCCTCAGTCAGTTCTACGATGCGGCTGCCCAATGGTGTTGCTTCATTACCACCGACGCCCGACTGACGACCGTAGCACAATGCAATGCCGCCATGGATTCCACAATAGTCGTTCGTGTGGTCGTGACCTACGAACATACCCATGATATCCTTGTGGTACATGGCAGATGCCAAGAAACCGGTATTGAGATCAGGAGGGCAGCATGGTTCGCAGAATGAACCGAAACGGTTGACATCATTTGCCACAGTGACGAACTCAGGAACGCAGATATGGAAGTAGGCGAGGGCAGGGAGTGGTTTGCCACCATTCTGTGCGGTATATTTCGCGCTTGTCTTCTCGTACCACCTTATCTGGTCAACATGAATCCAGTCATAGAAACTCATTAATTTCTCTCTGGCGGTCGGTGGATAATCGTTCGAGTCGATTGTATAGACGAGAGCTGCCACAGAGTCGCTGTTCTCGCTCAGTATCTCGAGCGCCTTGTTGCCGTGACCGTAGCAATCAGATGTAGTAGGGTAGTTGAGGCAGCGTGTAGGCATTTCTGTGAGCCATGACTCCAGAATGTCAGCATCTACGCTGTCGCAAGCCTCTGCATCGTGATTGCCCATCACGATGGCATAAGGTACTCCTGTAGCCTCAAGCATGTTGATAACCTGCTGCCACTCTGCCTTGTTGTGTTCAAGACTATCGGCATCGGTCACATTATCACCTGTAAGGACGATAAGTTGAGGTTGGTCTTCTCTCACTACAGCCTCCAACATCTCGCGGATAGCCACGGTGTCGCGACCATTGCTCCAGTGCATGTCAGTAATCTGGGCAATGCGGAATTTGCCATCCTCGAAGCGGAGGGTAATGTCGTTCTTTTCTGTGTCAACCTTCTGGCTGCACGAAATGACTGCGAAGACTGTTAATAATAGTACGAGTACCTTTTTCATAATTGTTTGATGGTGTATATATAGGAAGTAGTTGTTTGTTCTATTGCAAAGGTAATAATATTTATATATATATAATGTGGAAAAAAAACAAAAATATAGTAAAATATACAATTACACTTGTAATATCCGCAATATTGTGAATTTTACCAATAATCGTTACAAACGACTTCTATACTAATGTTAGTATCAGCCGATTTTCTCTATGGAAATAATGTGCGACCTAAGTTTTCCTTTGATGGTCTCCACCTTCAGTTCACGCAGTACGTAATTAGAACGTGCTGCCAAAAAAATGGTATAGTTGTCATCCGAATCAGATATTTTGCTCAGTATAAGCGATGGCGATACAGCCATCTTCTTTTTCAGAGCATCAAACAACTCTGTTTTGACACTACCGATAATCATGGCCTTGTAGTTGTTCTGGTTATATTTCTGCATTATGTCGCTTGCCGATTCTATTTGGTCGGCAGATGTGAATCTTATATATGCAAAAGGAATCTCAATTTTATTCGTGCCCTCAATAGCGTTCGTCTGAACAGGGAGGAAGTGAAAATAGCAGTCCTTTGCAATCTTTGGCGATTCCACATAACTTAATTTGTGGTCAATCACTAGTGTTGCTCCCAGAATATCGTCCGTTGTGTAAGAATAAGGAATGAACTTGCAGAAGCGTCTTGAGTTAAACGAGATGTCTGTTGTGGGATTATAGCATTTGTCGCTCTTTGAATAATTCGTGACATCAGTACGCTCTATCACCGAAAGTGTGCATTTGGTGTCTGCTACTTTCAAGTAGTCAATTAAATTGGCCGTTTCTGAAGTGGCAGAAGTATCATCCAATGATGATATATAGTAGATATTGAATGTGTTGCTTTTGTTCCATATGTTCTCTGTCTTTCCTTCGTTGTCTGGGGGCACAACAGTTCCTGTCGCATCCTCTTCCGATTTGCATCCGTAAATGAAGACGCTCAGCAATATGGCAAGTATGATATTTGCATGATAATTCCTCATAGCCGTTCTACTTTAGTCTGACCGTTGACACTACAGGGCAATGGTCGGATAGTTCCATGTCGCCATAGAACCGTGACATTACCTTAGTGTCTATCAGTTCCCATTGGTTTTTCGTACCAAAGATGAAGTCAATTTTGGAAATTCCTGAATATGTGACTTCATCACTGTCGAGTCTTTCATATTTTTTCTCAATGGTATTGATGACATCGCTTCCCAGCCCTTTGTTCATATCTCCTGTGAGGATAGTGGGAATCGTTGGATCAATGACAGTATTACTTATCAATACTTGTGCTTGCTCCATTTGCCCTCCTATATGGTCGAGGTGAGTACATGCCACACGGATAGTCTCTCCTGAAGGCAAAAGAAAATCACATACGAGCACGCCGCGTTGGTCGGCTGAACCCTCTGGTCTGGGCAGACGGACTGCGTTCATACCGAGTAGGGGGTAACGACTCAGTATGGCGTTCCCGTACATCTCGTCGCGGCAATAGGTATATTTGCTCTCGTCCTCCTCCTGTTTCTTGTTGTTCAGGTTATAGGCATATCCAAATGTACCGAACATATTAAGTTTGCCTGCCAGTTCCTGAACCACATCGCGGTAATTGTTATCGTTTTTTTGTCTAAGGCTGCGGTTCTCCACCTCATTCAGGCAGATGAAGTCGGCACCCTCCGTGACGAGATGCTTTGCGTATGGAGTAACATCGAAGTCGGGTTCGAACGACCTTATGTTGAATGTGATGACCTTGAACTCCGTCTGGCCATTTGCACATAAGGTAATCATAACTGCCCAAAGGCAAAAAAGGATTCTCTTTACCATATTTATATAAAAAGGACTCCCACCCCTTGGTAGGAGTAGGAGTCCGATATTATTTACAGAAGATTAGTAACCTTCGTTCTGCTTGAGCTTACCGTTAGAGTTGATAACCTCAGTATCACGATAAGGGAATGCAATCTTGTAATCAGACCATGTCTTACCAGGCTCCTGGTAGTCGAGATATGGACCAACCTCGAAGTCTGTGTTTGGAGTGAATGTGTTGCCATCTGCCGACCATGTACCAGCAAGGCTGCGGTCCTTATAGTGGCGAGCACGAGGGTGAGTTGTGAGCTCAGCAAGGGCAAGTGCCTTGATTTCGGCATCACCGCTGACAGCCCAACGCTTACAGTCATATAGGTGGTCAGAGTGCTCGAAAGCAAGCTCTACACGACGCTCGTGATAGAGAGCAGACCAAGAAGCGCCATTCAATGGAGTAAGGTTAGAACGCTCACGGATTGCGTTGAGGTCCTTCAATGCACCTGCTGCATTGCCTGTAGCGAGGTAAGCCTCTGCACGGAGCAACATACAATCTGCGTAACGGAGGAGAGGGAAGTTCATACGGCATACAGGCCAGTTACCATTGTCACCTACATAACCTGCAGTGACAGGGTCCTCGTCAACAATCCAAGTTGATTCAACCTGTCCCTTTTCGTTGATCAGAGGGTTACCATTCTCCTGAGTCACATCCCAATGGCCTTTACCGTGCTCAAATGGCTCCATGTACTTGTAGATCATGAATCCAGACTCAACGTCACGTGTTGAGTAGAAGTTGAATGGCTTGCCCCAGAAATGGATTGGGTCACCATACTCAACGATAGATCTCTTAAGACGGATATTGCCCTTTGAAGCATTAGCAAGAGAAGCGTCGTCCTTCTTCATTTCTTCGTAGATATCGAGAGAAGGCTTGAACTGACCCCAGCAGTTGAAGTATCCCCAACCACTATTGTCACCGATTACACCAGGGAATTCAACACCACCGTAAACACCGTGAGGACCACCTTCTGAAGGAATTGTCCAGATGTACTCAGTGTTGCGCCACTTAGCATAGTCAGATGTAAAGTTATCACCGAATTCAACGCCCTTGATAGAACGGCCATATTTAGACTCGAGGTCATTTACACAAGTGATGACATTGCTCCACTGTGTCTTGTCCCAGCATGCCCAGTAAGCATAAACCTTTGCCATGTAACCAACGCAAGCACCCTGCCATGCACGACCGAAGTTAGGGTCGTCGCCATTGTAAGGGTTGTCTGGAAGGAGAGCCTTAGCGTGTTCGAAGTCGTAGATAATCATCTCGTAGTTCTTCATAACAGTTTCCTGCTGTGTAGGAACAGAGTAGTCATAGCCAGCTTCAAAGTCCTCGTAGCGAACGAATGGGAAGCCCTGCTTACCTGTACCGTAACGATATGCGAGATAGAAGTGCGAGAGAGCACGGCAGAAGTAAGCCTCACCGAGTGAGCGTGACTCAATCTCTGTCAATTCTGTTTTAGCCTTCTTTGCGAGGAGTTGCTGAACAACCCAGTTGCTGCGAGAGATAGTCTTTGTACACTCGCCCCAAACATCGTTGAGAGGGCCTACAGAACCAGTAAGGCTCAATGTTGCGAGTTCTGGATAACCACGTGTACGACCCCATACGAAGTCATTGGCAGCACCCTGCTCCCACATAATCTGACGACCAAGGAAGTCCTCCTCAAGGAAGCGCATGTAGCAACCATCGATGGCATCGATAGCCTGCTGGTCGTTTGCGAAGAAAGTATCGCTTGAGATTGCACCCTCGTTCTCTGGCTGAAGGAAGTCAGAGCATGATGTCATTGCAAGGGCACCAATCACTGTAATTGCTGATAATATATACTTTTTCATAATCTTATTTTCCTATGTTTTTAATACTTTAAACTTTAAACCTTAAACTTTAAACCTTAAACTATTAATAAGTAACCTTAACACCGAAAGAAATTGTACGAGATACTGGGTACTTAACTGTATCAAGACCACCACACTCAGGGTCCATACCAGAGTACTTAGTCAAAGTGAAGAGGTTTTCACCAGTGATGTAAGCAGAAAGCATTGAACCGCGTTCTGCGAAATGACCAACCTTGCGGAGAAGGCTTGTGAGGTCGTAAGAAACTGTGAACGACTTCATACGGAGGTAAGAACCATCCTCGAGGAACCAGTCAGACATCTTTGAGAAGTTACCATTATCGTCAGATTTCGCAAGGCGTGGAATAGTAGCGTCAGTTGTCTTACCCCAACCCCATGAATCCTTAATGCCTTCAGCACGGTTGAAGTTACCCTCGTTGTCGTTGTAAATCATAGTCTTACCAACATAGAGTACCTGAGCACCACCTACGCCCTGGAACATGCAGTCAACAGAGAGTTTCTTCCAGTTGAAACCAGCAGTAAGAGCGAATGTTGTCTTAGGAGTTGCAGAACCGCAGTACTGCTTATCATCGTTAGTAATCTGACCGTCGCCGTTGAAGTCGATAAACTTCAAGTCACCAGCCTTTGCATTTGGCTGAATGCGGTTACCGTTCTTGTCAACATATGCTGCAGCCTCTTCGTCTGACTGGAAAATACCGTCAGTCTTGATGAGGTAGAACTGTCCGAGAGGACCACCTACACATGTACGCTCCCAATCGCTGAGGTTACGGAAACTACGTGATGGTGCCCATTCTGTCCACTCGCCATCAGCATTGAGCTGAGTCTTTGTTACCTCGTTGTGCAACCATGTGAAGTTACCACGAACATGGTATCCCCAGTCGCTGCCAATCTTGTCAGCCCAACCAGCCTCAAGCTCGATACCGTAGTTCACAATCTCACCATCGTTTACTTGTGGCTTAGTACCAACACCGATGTAGTTAGGGAAGTTGAGGAGCTGCTCCTGGATGAGGTTGAAGGTACGCTTGTTGAAGTAATCAATGCTGAAGTTCAGACGGTTGTTCAACATAGCAGCATCAAGACCTATAGAGAACTGCTCTGAAGTTTCCCAAGTAAGGTTAGGGTTGAATGCGCGATTGTTGTAAATCTGAGTACCCCATGTACCTGCGCCTGTGATACCATACTGAGGACGCTCGTTTGTATTTGTGCTTGTCGAAAGTGTGTAGCTGTTGTAGTTCCAACCGATAGAGTTGATATTACCTACACGACCCCAAGATGCGCGAAGTTTCAAGAGATTGATCTTGTCCTTGAGTGGCTCCCAGAAACTCTCGCTTGAAATCTTCCAAGCAGCTGTTACTGAAGGGAAGTCTGCGTGGTTGTTCTCGTAAACGAGACGACCAGCGTAGTCACGACGCCAAGAAGCGGTGAGGAAGTAGCGGTCTGCATAAGAGTAAGCAAGACGAGCAACGATAGCAACATTTGTATCGATACCGCGGAAATAGTCTTTTACACTAGTTGAGTTAGCGTATGCGAGATACTGAAGAGCTGGACTTTCGTCGGAGAAGCTCTGACCTACAGCCTCCATCGATCTACCAGTACCCTTGTCTGCTGTAGTAGAAAGCATTGCACTGATAGTGTGGTCACCGAATGTGTTGTCGTAAGAGAGGGTGTTCTCTGTCTTCCAATCGTATGATGTGCTTGCACCTTCGTACATTTCAGAAGATGAAGGAGTTTCCTGACGGCCAGTTACTTCATAGCGATATGGATGGAAGTTCTTGTAATAGTACTTTGTTGACCAATAAGAGAAACGGCTTGTGAACTTCAGACCAGGAATGATGTCGTGAATCTGAAGAGCAGTGTGGGTCTCAAATACTGTATAATCATTCCACTTCTGATCACCTTCAAGCAGACGGAGAGGGTTGTAGCAGTCACCCATCAAACCTGTATCATTCTGCCACTTTTCTGGGAGCCAGCCTGAGAAGCTGCCATCTTCCTCATACATTGGGGCGAACTGAGGAGAGTAGATTGCGTTGATAAGAACACCACTGGTTTCACTTGTTGTGTTAGCGCCTCTTTCGCGGTTCCACTTCCAATTGACGTTTTCTGTAACCTTAATCCACTTGTTGACATCAAAGTCACCCTTATAGTTTATATTGAGGGTCTTTGAGAATGTGTTCTTAAGTGTACCTTCTTTATTAGTTGATGAGAATCCAAGACGGTTCTTTGCAACATCTGAACCAGTCGAGAGTACAACATTCTGACGGTTGCTGATTGCTGTGCGGAAAATAGCATCCGTCCAGTCGCAACGCTGTGTTTCCATATAAGCAACCTCCTCAGGGTCAGATACATTGAAATTGCCAGTTCTTCTACGCATCTCAAGCATATCCTTTGCGTTAAGACCGTGGATAGTGTTGACTGCATTAGCAAAGTTAACCTGTCCGTCATACTCTACGCGGACGCCTGGAGTTTTCTTAGCCTGCTTTGTTGTTACAACGATAACACCACCGTTACCAGATGTAGCACCGTAGATTGCAGCAGAAGCGGCGTCCTTAAGGACTGTCATACTCTCAATTTCCTCTACAGAAGGTATTGCTGCGCCTGGCACACCGTCAACAACCCAAAGTACAGCATCACCATTCTGCGAACCCTGACCGCGGACTACCATTGAGAATCCGGCTGTTGGGTCACCTGAGCGCTCAGCTACCTGAACACCGGCTACCTGTCCCTGGAGCATACCAGTTGAACTAGTTACCGAACGAGTTTTGATCTTGTCTACATCCTTTACTGTTGTAACAGCACCAGAAAGGTCCTGCTTACGCTGCTGGATACCGAAACCGAGGACAACAACTTCGTCGAGCTGGCTGCTGTCTTCATTAAGGAGAACATTGATTGCCTTACCGTCAGCTTTTACTTCCTGGGTTGTGAAGCCAATGTAGCTGATTACGATGGTTTGGCCTGGCTTTGCGTTGAGAGTAAAGTTACCGTCAAGGTCGGTGATAGTACCAACTGACATACCTTTTACTGTAACGCTAGCACCAACGATAGGTTCACCATTAGCGTCTTTTACGACACCCTTTACAGTATTGTTCTGGGCAACTGCCACACCGTAACCGGTCTGAGCTACCTGAGGAACGAACACTGAGAACATTGAGAGAGCAATAATGCCGATAAGCTTGCTGCCCCAATTGCTTGAAAAATTAGTCTTTTTCATTCTTGTTCGAATTAGGTTTTAGTAATAAATATGAATAATGTTAATTAATAAATTCCCATTTTTGTTTTAGTCATTTCTGGTGGGAATATTTATTCCCCGTCATCATGGCTTTTTGGGTTTTGCAAAGTGGACTTGCCATTTCGCTGCTCAAAAGTATTAAATCTTTTTTATATATGCAACACTTTTTAGTAAAAACTTTGTGAAAATTCGCAATTTTACAATTTTCAAGGCAATTTTTGTGGAAATTCCGGGCGTTTTTTCGATATTCTGCGGTGGTTTTTTTACGATTTGTAGGGCGCCGAATATCGCGTCCACCCCTGTTTTATATAGGTGAAAAATAGATTCCAGCAAGGACTCAAGTCCTTTTTCATGTCTTTCGGTATAGACTTTTGAGAGTAAACTCTCGCGTCTACACCCGAAATCCATTAAGCCACAAGTGGCTGCTGTAATCGAAAATCGCTGTCGCAGCAAAATATTAAAAAATAAGATGACCGGAGAGGAAAGACAATAGGCAGGAAAATAATTAATAATTTCCTGCGGCAATTTGATATCTTTCCAACAATGCCTTTTATGAAATTTAAATGCTTAGTCTTTATTAGGACCTGCTTCAAGTTTAATGTCTTGCCCCTTATTTTTCATCAAAAGTTCTTAGAAAGGACGGATTGTTCCAGTCTTCTTATCGTAGTAGTATCGTTGTATCTGAGCTTTGGGCCATGTTCCGAAATTTACCAGTATTCCAATAGGAAATCCCGTTCCTCGTAGATATCCAAATAGTTGATACTGCTCTTTATCGCCTATTTCTTTGATTGCCTTGCACTCAACTACAATATTTGATGTGGGCATCTCCACAATAAGATCCATTTTAAGAAAGGATTCCATTTCCTTTCCGTGAAATATAGGATGGTGTATATATTCTCGACGACTCTTTATTCCTCTCTCGTCAAAAATCATTTTGCATGCTTCTTGATATAGGTATTCGGGCATACCTCGTCCTAAATCCTTATGAACATCGATAAGACAACCAATAATAGGGTATGTGTATTCAATAAGTTTTGACCTCAAAGGTTCTTCAACTGTAACTTGCTGGTATTCCATAATCCATATTTTTTATAGTAATCGTCTTTTGGTCCTTGTCTTTGCCCTTATTTTTTAGTATTTTGCTGCGACAGCGATTTTTTAATCTGGCAAGCGCGACAGCGCCGCAGAAGAGGATGGGCATTAGGCATAAACTTGTTTATAGCATAGTGGACATACTCGTATGCAACGAACGAAGTTCTGCCAGATATTTTTCATCTAAATAAATTACTTCCACTGCGAGGGGGAGATGCCTTCGGCCTCTTTGAACACCTTGCTGAAGGCTGATGTGCTGCCGAAACCACTCTCTGCTGCCACGACATCGAGTTTCATGCCCGGATTCTCGCTCATATACTTCTTGGCGTAATCCAGGCGGTGCTTGTTGATGATGGCTGTGAAGGTCTCGCCATAGCACTCCTTCACCATCCTTGTGACATAGGTGCGGTTGGTGCCGAGCATCTGGGCTACCTCCTCAATAGACAAATGGCCATTGAGGAAAATCTGTTTTTCATTGATTAGTTTCTCGAAGGCTTCGCTCATCAGGGCAAACTTTGGTTTTACTTCAAGGTATTGTGTTTCTTTGTTCTCGTCGACAACAGGCTCAATGTCATAGCCCTTTGCCACCATTATTAATAAGGTGCAGATTAGTGCTGCAAAAGTAGTCAGATAGATGAATTTCGTCACTCCGTTCCAGTACATGTCGTCCACCAATGCAATGAGGATTGTGAACGCCAGTGTGCCGAGGCAGGTGGCGAAAAGGCAGTTACTGTTGTCGGTCAACGACCAGTTGTTTTGTGTCATTCGCAACTTCAGACGTATCACCTTAAACAGCATGACAGCCGACTGGAAGAAGAGGCAGATCTCGTAAATGTTCCATGTCCATATTGCTTTTCCGTTAAGAAAAATATAAACATTTGTATTCTCTAATGATACATCTGGCACTACATCGTCGAGGACGAAATAAATGCGGCTGAAGAAGCAAAGGATGAGTATTCCGAAGATGCAATATGTCGTGGCGCATAGCAGTCTTAGTCCGAACTGGCGTGCCAGATAGATATAGAGCAATGGTATGAGAAGACTTGTTGTGATTATGTCTAGACGCTGCATAAATCCTACCGGGTCGTAGTCTGGCTCGTATATCATCTTATACCATGTGATGATGAAATGTGTCCATACCGTTACCATTGCCAATGCCACTGTCAAGGCATTGCCTGTTCGCTTCTGACGGATTAACTGCACCTCGGTATAACCGAAAGTGAGAATGGAAATTATCAGCAATATAAGGTAGTAATACGACATCTCTAAATATTTTACAAATTGGGTTTTATGTTTCTGTTTTTTACTAACAAGAATTTACAGAATTAACAGAATTTTTTTTGCCCATTCTCTGTTTCTGTTATGGCTTCTTGTTACGAAATACATACTTCACCTCGCATGAGGGAGTTCCGAAATTTATCAATATACCTATTTCGCATCCTGTGGCCTTTAGATAATTGATAACCTGGGCTTTGTGGACATCGGTTAGGTTCTGAACAGCCTTGAGTTCCACTATTATTTTTCCGTGGCATACTAGATCAGCCACATAGTATTTGTTCATTTGCTCGCCTTTGTAATATAGGCTGAGCATCTTTTGAGGTTCATAAGGAATGCCTCTGCGACTTAATTCCCTTTCCATGGCCTCCTGGTAGACCTCTTCAAGAAAACCGTTACCCAATTCTCTGTGTACTTCGTAGGCACAACCTGAAATTGCATAGCATTGCTCTTCGAACATCATATATTATCTATCTTAATGTTTTGAAAAAAACTTTTCCTCAGCCCGAATGGAATTCTGCTAATTACTTCAGTCGCTAATCAGCATCCGGCAGAGCCGACTATGCTTGCTCCTTCAGTGAGTCTGCGACAAGTTTCTGTGAATTCTTGTTTATACCAAAAAACTACGAACCCTCAGCCTCATTCCTTTTTACAGCTTGAATGGAATTCTGTTAATTCTGTAAATTCTTGTTTATACCAAAAAGCTACTCTGGTTGGCTTTGCTGTAGATCTTCTTGTTTTTTTCGTATTGCAAAGTTAAGTTTATTTTTTTGGACTGCCAAATGTTTCGGGCGGAAAATGATGAGAAATGCTGAAATTACAGCGGCTCGGAATTTTCTACGGAATTTTTTCGGCTATGCGTTCTCATTCAAGTATCTGATAAACAATGTGTTAACACCCCATTCGGAATTTTTTCGCCCCAAATGGCAAAAACCTTTTTATACACACATACATGTACATACACACATATATACATATTCTCCATCGCCTACCTACACATAAGAAAAAGAATTCTTAAAAATACAAAGAAAAATTCCGTTTTCTATCCTAAAGTCCTAAGAACCAACTTCTTAGCAAGAGAGTTAGCCATTAACTTTTTCCTTAGAAAATTCCGAAATTCTGTTTTCCTTTCATGAGCTTTTGTGAATTTCCTTTACATTCTATCCGTGGCTTGTCATTTGGCTTAAATGATCGCCTCATTTAACCGTAATGACATCCCCATTTAAGTGGAATGACCTGCTCATTTAAGTGAAATGCTATCCTCATTTTAGTGCTTTTGCAAGTGCTTGATTATCAATCGGTTATCACTCTGCATTTTCCACTTGATGGCAAAAGAAAGAGGATTTGTCATGTGAAACATTTTTACATCTCTCATCTTGGGCCTTGAATTTGTAAGAAAATAATTCCAACCAATTGTTAAAATAACAATTGACTGCCTTGAAATTTGGATTGTATCAAAAAAAGTCGTATCTTTGCACTATGAAACTTCAAGCATTACATATGACCAAGAGACTGATAGCGTTTCTCCTCGTTCTGTTGCCAATGATGGCGATGGCTAATCCTGTTGACGAGATGCTCGAGCGTATCGACAAAGGAGCAAGTAAGAAATTCAAGATTGAGAAGGTGGCAAGCCAGAAGGACTTCTTCGAACTCGACCAGCAGGGCTCACGCGTAGTGGTTCGCGGCAACAACTGGGTGAACATCGCATCAGGCGTGAACTGGTATCTTAAATACTATGCCGGCGTGCAACTGACATGGAACAACATGTCGTCGAAGTTGCCAGAGTCGCTGCCACGCGTTACCAAGAAGGAACGCCACGAGACCGACCTCACGCTGCGCTACGACTTCAACTACTGCACATTCTCTTACTCCATGGCGTTCTGGGACTGGGCACGCTGGGAGAAGGAAATCGACTGGATGGCGCTTCATGGCGTGAACCTGCCACTGGCAATCGTCGGTGAGGAATGCGTCTGGCGTAACATGCTCCTCCGTCTGGGCTATTCCGAGGAGGAAGTGGGCAATTTCATTGCCGGTCCTGCCTTCCTCGCATGGTGGGAGATGAACAACCTCGAAGGATGGGGCGGTCCGCTGCCACTGTCGTGGTACTCGCAGCAGGAGGGTCTTCAGAAGAAGATTCTCAAGCGTATGAAGGAATACGGCATGCACCCAGTGCTCCCGGGCTACTGCGGCATGATGCCTCACGACGCAAAACAGAAACTCGGACTCAATGTCACCGAAGGTGGATTGTGGAACGGATATGTACGCCCGTCAAACCTCTCTGCTACAGACCCACGCTTCGACGAGATTGCCGACCTGTACTATCAGGAACTGACACGCCTCTTCGGTAAGGCCGACTACTATTCGCTCGACCCATTCCACGAGAGCAACGACGATGCCTCTATCGACTATGCCGAGGCGGGACAGAAACTGATGAACGCAATGAAGCGCGTCAATAAGGATGCCGTGTGGGTGATTCAGGGATGGACAGAGAACCCTCGTCCACAGATGATTGAGGGAATGAACAGCGGCGACCTCCTCGTGCTCGACCTCTTCTCGGAGTGCCGCCCAATGTGGGGCATCCCATCGATATGGAAGCGCGAGAAAGGCTACGAGCAGCACGACTGGCTGTTCTGCATGCTCGAGAACTTCGGTGCTAATGTAGGTCTGCACGGTCGTATGGACCAGTTGCTCAGCAACTTCTACCAGACAAAGACCAATCCACTGGCAAAGAACATAAAGGGTATCGGTTTCACGATGGAGGGTTCGGAGAACAACCCGGTGATGTTTGAACTCATGAGCGAACTCCCATGGCGCAACGAACCGATAACAAAGGAAGAGTGGATTCCACAGTATGTGAAGGCGCGTTACGGAACGGATGATCCTGCAATATTGAAGGCGTGGGAGATTCTTGCCGGTAACATCTATAACTGTCCGGCGGGAAACAACCAGCAGGGCCCTCACGAGAGTATCTTCTGCGGTCGCCCTTCGCTGAACAACTTCCAGGTGAAGAGTTGGTCGAAGATGCGCAACTACTACGACCCACAGACAACCCTCGAGGCAGCACGCCTCTTTGCCTCAGTGGCAGAGAAATATCGTGGCAACAACAACTACGAATACGACCTCGTGGACATTGTCCGTCAGGCACTTGCCGATCAGGGTCGCCGTCAGTATCTCCGTACCATTGCCGACTATAACGGTTTTGCAAAGGCCGACTTCCATCACGATGCCAACCGATTCCTCAATATGATTCTGTTGCAGGACGAACTGCTCGCCACTCGCTCGGAGTTCCGTCTGGGACATTGGACAGAACCTGCCACAGCATTAGGCAACACACCTGCCGAGAAGAGGCAGTATCTGTGGAATGCGAAGGTGCAGATTACCACTTGGGGCAATCGCGTATGTGCCGACAAGGGCGGTCTGCGCGACTATGCCAACAAGGAGTGGGAGGGACTCCTGAAGGATTTCTACTACCCACGCTGGCAGGCATATATGCGAGCATTGGCCGACCAGATGAGTGCCAACTCCCGTCCCGACATCGATGCTATGGGAGGCGGCGAGAACGCCAACAAGACAGCATCTGAGCTCTTCGCCATGGCCCTGCCAAAAGGTCCGGAAATCGACTGGTATGCAATGGAAGAGCCATGGACCCTCTCGCCAAAGGAATATTCATCAAAACCACAAGGCGATGCAATCGAAGTGGCAAAGAAAGTGCTTGAGTACTTAAAGCCCCTCCCCTGACCCTCCCCCTTATGGGAGGGAGTAGAAGCCCCTCCCTGTCCCTCCCCTTTAGGGGCGGGAAATAAAGCCCCTTCATTGATTTTCCAGTAATGGGGATGAACTATTTGATGATTATGAGAAAACCTTTTGAGACAGCAGATTGTGAAAACTATGACTTGCTAAAGGCAAATGCAAGGAATTATAGGAAAAATCCGACAGAGGCTGAAAGTTGTCTTTGGCATTATCTGAGCAAGGATGAACTTGGGGTAAGATTCAGGAGGCAGCATGTTGTTGGTAATTTCATTGTTGACTTTGCTTGTCTGAAAAAGAAACTGATAATAGAGGTTGATGGCGGTTATCACTTTGAAGAAGAGCAGCAAATCTCTGATGAGGCACGAACTGCAATCTTTGAAGATATGGGTTTCAGAGTAATACGATTCACGAACGAAGAGGTTCTCTTTGATACCGAAAATACAATATTGAGAATAAAAGATACTATTAAACAAATATGACCAATGTAACTTCAAATCCCTCCCCCATAAGGGGGGGAGGTGGAGGGGGGCGCCTTCTCTCTCTCGACATTCTTCGCGGTTTGACCGTGGCGGGAATGATATTCGTGAACAACGGCTATGGCGAGTCGTATGAGATGCTCGGCCACGCAAAGTGGAACGGCATGACACCATGCGACCTCGTGTTCCCATTCTTCCTGTTCATCATGGGAGTGTCGACATATCTGTCGCTGTCGAAATTCAATTTCCAACCATCATGGCCAGTGATGCGGAAGATACTGAAGCGCACCTTCCTGATGTTCTTCCTCGGCGTGTTCATCCATTGGTTCGACCATGCCATCTGGGGCGATGTGATGTGCTTCGACCACCTGCGCGTATGGGCAGTGCTGCAACGAATAGCCCTGTGCTACTGTGGAGTGTCGCTCTTTGCCGTACTGTGCAATCATAAGTACCTCGTTCCGACAATCATCGGACTGCTCGCGGTATATTCGGCAATTCTCATATTCGGCAACGGCTATGCTGAGGACTCCGCAACGAATATCCTCGCACAGGTTGACCTGAAACTCTTCGGCTATGACCACCTCTACCATAAGAGTCCTGTCGACCCTGAGGGACTGGTCGGTACAATCTCAGGCATTGCGCACGCGATGATTGGTTTCTACTGCGGAAAACTGATGAAGCAGAGCGATACCATCGAAAAGAAGATGACGGCGTTCTTTGTGGTTGGTTCGGTATTAGTGTTTGCAGGCTATCTGCTCAGTTACGGCTTGCCTCTGAACAAGCGCATCTGGAGCCCAAGTTATGTACTCGTTACTTGCGGTCTGGCATCATTGCTTCAGGCATTGCTCATCTATGTCATCGACATAAAAGACAAGAAACGCTGGACGAAGTTCTTCCATGTGTTCGGCGTCAACGCCCTTGCGTTGTATATCTCGAGCGAGTTCCTGGCAATAATCTTCTGGCGCATAGGAATCCCAGAGCCATTATTTAACTGCATCCATGCCATCTGCCCACCGGCAAAACCGGCATCTGTGCTCTACGCCCTGGTGATAGTGCTTATCAACTTCCTGCTCGTGGGCTTACCATTGTACAAGAAGAAGATTTATATTAAGCTATAGAAACCCCTCCCCAGCTGCATTTTGATAGCGAGTCAAAAGCCCCCCCCTATGGGAGGGAGTTTTGTTTGCAATTTTACTCCTTGTATTGCCAGTCGATGCCTAACGGATTGCCTTTCATCTCAAGGACGAGAGGGAGGTTGTGGGTCTTGCTGATACGCATTGTGGTGCGGTCGATGTCGGCACGCACTTCAATGTATTCCTCTGTCTCACCGATCTTTCTCCATGTGATGCTGTCATAGACAAACACCCCGTTCTTCTGGAGTTGGGCAAATGCCGCCTTTGAGATGAACGCGAAAGTACCGTCAGTATCATATGTAGGATTGCCCTTCTGCGGACTGTCCCAGCAGAAGTGGTCGCTGTTCTCCACTGCCTCGCTTGGGATGTTGTATGTGGCACCGTTGCAGTTCATTACCAAGTCGTTGCCACTGAATCCATAGTTGAACGCCCATGTGCGGAACTGGCGGTTGAGGACGAACGAGAGAGCCCCCTTCTGCGATGATTCAAGGGCAATAAGCCCCCCACTAACTCCCCCGAGGGGGAGGACTTTCGTAGTTTCTTTGGTATTTGGCTTTTCGGCTACGAATTTTGCTGCAGGAAGAACAACTTCTCCTCCTGCCATGATGTCTTCGTGGCTGATGAATTTGCCCCATTTCTTATTTCCTCCCCCTCGGGGGAGGTTAGGAGAGGGGCTGTTCTTCACATTCAGATCCTTTCCGTTGCTCAGATGTATTGTATATTCCTCAAGCATAGGAGCAGTGACGATATACTGGTTCTGGCCGGCATTAGGATAGAATCCTAACATGTTGAATATAAGCCATGAGGACATGGCACCGCTGTCATCGTTGCCCGGAAGTCCGTCAGGAGTATCGTCGTAGTTGTCGCGTATAATCTGATGCACACGCGCCGTTGATAGGTCTGGACGGTCAATCCAATGATACAAGAGCGGAGTCATGAACGATGGTTCGTTAGCCACATTATAGTAGTTCTTCTCGAAGAACAGGTCGAGGCGCTCCTTGAACTGTGCGTTGCCTCCACAGGCAGTAATCAGTCCCGGTACATCGTGAGGAATGCTCAAAGAATACTCCTCCGAGGTAGCCTCGTAGAAGAATGTGCTCCACCAAGGCAGATACCATGGTGCAACCTTTGTCATCGGAGTATATTTGATGGTAGGAGTGAACACCTTCGACTTGCCCCATGGCACATCGTCGAGCCAACGGCCGTCCTTATCCTTCGGCATGATGAATCCACGCATGCCGTCGTATTCGTAGTCGCTGCGGAAAAGGTTCTTCCAGTTGCCCGACTGGCGGAAGAATCGCTCTGCCACATCCTCTCTGCCCAAACCCTTTGCCACGAGGGCGATGCAATAATCGTCGTAGGCATATTCGATGGTGCGGTTGCCGGCACGGTCTATTCCGTAAGGAATATATCCCATGGTGTTGTATTCATGGAGTCCGCCGCGACCCTCTTTCTCCTCGTTTCCGCCCGGAGCAACAGTTGCGTCTTTCAGCATTGCCTCAAGAGCCAAGTCGTAGTCGATACCCTCAAGTCCCTTGACGAACGCATCGGCAATCACCACCTCCGCATTCGAACCGCCCTGAGTGCGACCGTTGCAGTTGCCGCTTCGCGCATCAGGCATGAATCCCTCGCGCTTGTAGATGTTGAGCAGTGAGTTCACGATGTCGCGCTCCTTGTCAGGGCACAGCAATGTGAGGAGTGGGGAAGAGGTGCGATAGGTGTCCCAGATGGCATAGTAGTCGTCATAGTAAGGCGATTCTGTCCATTTAGGGTTCTCGCCCGTGCGGTCCACAGGCATGAGCATTGTGTGATATATGCCCGTGTAGAACATTCGCTTCTGCTTCTCCGTTCCTTTTATCTCTATGCGCGAGAGATATTTCTCCCATTCGTTGCGAAGAGTAGAGAGTTGAGTGTTGAAGTCGTTTGCGGGGATATTCTCGCGAGCCTTCAGTGTGCTGACGCAAGAGATTCCCACTTTCACATTCACATCCTTTGCCGCAAAACTAACCATTGCTCCGTTGTGTTTTCCGCAATCAGCCTGATAGCGCTTGTCGGAGAATGCCTCGCCACACCATGTCTTTATCCTGGCGAATGGCTTGTCGCTCTGCAAATAGAAGTAAATGGTATATGCCTCACCATCATTCCAACCTCCACGAACACGGCTGTAGCCCGCAATCTCATAGTCGTTGATAATCTGCACCTCACTGCCGACAAACTGCTGTGTCTCGCGTTTGTTTGGGATGAGAGTGTCCTGGCCGAGGAAATGTCCGCAGTCAACAAGGAGACAAAGCCCCCCTGCCCCCGAAAGGGGAGTAAATTTGTAGAAGGCGCAACGTTCTGCGGTAGTTATCTCTGTCTGTATGCCGTTTTCAAAGATGCATTTATAGTAGCCGAGAGAAATGTCCTCCATAGTGCGTTTCTGCGGGTGGTTTACATCCTTCAGTTCGCCTGTGAAAGGTTGGATGAGGATGTTTCCGTATTTCTGTCCGCCACCAGTACCGCTCACATGAGTCTGCGAGAATCCGTTTATAGCCTCTGGCATAGGTGCCCAACCTCCATTAGGGTCTTTCACTCCGTCAGGTCCGGGCTTGCACATGCCGAAAGGCATTGACGGTCCGGGGAATGTGCGTCCGAGGCCCTCACTTCCTATGCGAGGGTCGACATACTGACTGAAGGTCTGCGCCAGCAAAGCCAAAGGCAAAAGCAGCACGCTGATTATGATGGAGATTCTTTTCATATTATTCTAAGTTAATGCTGAAGTTGATTGATGGCTCCTCGTTCAGGAAGCATTTTATCATTCCTCCTATGCAACGCATCTGATATATGAATTCGCTTTCCTCTGTCGATTTCTCGACGGCATCAAAGAGGATATCGTATTGCTCCAATCGTGTGCAAGGGATGTTGCGACGAGCAAGTTCACCCGCATAACGCAGACGATAGAGGTCGAGCATAATGTCGAAACCGGTCCAGTCCTTCATCTCCTCACTTCCCTTTGCCTCTGGGTCTATCTGGTGGAGAATCTCCAGACCGTTCTTGTCGAGGATTCGCTCTTGGACAGCCTTTGGAAGGTCGCGAGGGATGAATCGCACACGGGTGAGGTCGCGGAACTGCCAGTCGCAGAACTCTGCGAAACTCTTCGACTTCAGTGCCTCAATGCTCCATATAGGTTTCTTGCCATGTGCCATGTCGTTGTCGTACTCCTTCTGGTAGAGAGGGAACAACGAGTCAAAGCCCGGTACATCCTCAAGGACAATGGTGTTGACTTCGAAATGGTTTGCATCCTTAATAGTGAGAATCTTGTATGCAGGGACATACATTGCAGGAGACGGAACCTGAACATTGAAGAGCGTGCCGTTGTCATCTGTCTTGATTCCTGTATCGTTCACATGCATATGTCCGCCGAAATGCAGACGCAGACCAGCATCCATCATAGCCTTCGTTATTTCGTCGGATGGAGTGCGTTCAAGGTCGAATGACAATGCTCCCCACGACTTTATGATATAGTCGTTGGCACCATCGTTGAAGTCGACGATAGGGTAGTGGCAGAAGGTGATGAGAGCCTTTCCTCGTTTCTTTGCCTCTGCAGCAACGGTCTTCACCCACTCAACAAGATGTTTTCGGTTTTTGAGGACATTGTTGTAGCCAAGTCCCGAACCATTGTATTCCAGTTTGCCGTCCTTCATTCCCTTTGGCAGATAGACACTGCCATCGAGCGAGAGAATCCATATACCATCCTGTGGCTCAACAACATAACTCGCATCGTATGCCTGGAGAGAATCGTTCAGGGCATAGCGACGGTTCTTCATTGCTGATTCTATCTCCGCTTTTGCGAAGTCGTAGTCGCCAAACGAGTAACTGCTGAAAGGAGTAGCCCAGAAAAGGTAATCCTTCCTTGGGAAGAATCCGAAGTCGGCATAGCATGCCGTCTGGTCTTCAATCGAGGCCCCCTTGAGTTCAGGATTGTATCTTGCATCAGGAATCGGCGTGCTGCTTATTGTCACGCGACTACCATCTGTGGCAAGGTAATCAACACCCGTGTTGTCGCTTCCGTAAGGGCGGGAAGGGTCGTGATTGCCAAAGCAGACAAAGAACGACATGCCGTACTCACGCCCGTACTTATTTAATATATCGCGCACGGCAGTCTGGTTTACATACTGGCCGTTGTCGGTAAGGTCGCCAGGGAGGACGACCAGTTTGATGCCTCTCTTTCCGCAATCGTCGAGAGCCGCACAGAGAGCGAAATAGTTTTCATTGAACAGGCGCGTAGACTGCACCTGCACCTCTTGCGAACGCACAAGTTCAGGATGACCAACGACATCTTGAACATGAGCATCGGAAATGAAAGCGATTTGTGTCCTTGTTGCCATCTCGGCATCCCATTGCTTCTTCATTGGTGTGAAGACCTCTGGCTGGTCGATGTTCACAAAGTCTGGTCGCATCTCAATTGCCTGACGGTAAGAGTCCTCGCCTTCGCTCATAAGTGCCGCCATCAGTTTTATTCCGTTATGACGGCAGAATGCCTGCATCTCTGGGGTAATCTTGTTGACAGCAACCTCCACATAGTCTGTGCGGCAGGTTTTCATCCACTTCTTAATGTCATCAATGCTGCTCGCATTGAGTTTCAGTTTCATCTCAGGGGCAAGACGGCAGAACTCATTCTGCATATCAGTATCGCCAAACCAGAAGAAACTGTTTGCTGTCCAACCTTTCTCTCTGACCATTGCTACAAGGTCCTTGAGGTTGGTGCCCTCCTTTACATCGAAAAAGACATTCGCCTTTCCCTTCAAGGCATCAAGCATTTCGGCAATGCGAGGTACTTTTGTGCCTTTGAACTTCTCCGAGAACCAACTGCCAGCATCGAGTTTGTCAATATAGGCTGATTTTCTGTTTGAGAGTTTTCCCTTGCCGTCTGTGGTGCGGTCGAGAGTGTCATCGTGAAGATTATACATCACTCCGTCCTTGCTTCTGCGAACATCCAGTTCTATCCATGTTGCACCATTGTCCAAGGCTGCAATAGCCGATTCGACAGTATTCTCTGGGGCAATATGGTTAGCACCGCGATGCACCACAACTTCAATGTTGTGAGGTTGAGCAAACGACTGGAGGCAAATGCCAAGAAGCATCTGCAATACTAAAATGAAACTCGCTTTCTTTACCATCTGACAAGTAATGTTTAATAATTGGTTGTGAAAAGAAAAAATACCACGGGCAATGTGCACCCGTGGTATTCTTATTTAGTTTAGGTAGGATAGGGGAGAAGCGAATTGTCCGCTAAGCCCCATACCTATCATCTGTGTTTCTTAGTAACTTGGGTTCTGCTTCCAGTTAGTGTTACTGTTCATAACAGCTGTTGGGATAGGGAAGATACGCTTGTTCTTGTCACCGAAGTTAGGATTGATGGTTGAGAGCAACCATGTACCCTTCTCATACTGACCGAAGCGGATAAGGTCGTTACGACGCCAACCCTCATCAAAGAACTCACGGCCACGCTCATCAAGGATATCCTGGAGTGAAGGAGCTGCTGTAATCTCAACAGTCTTTGCACAGTTACGAATCTGGTTGAAGAGTGACATTGGTGAATCACCGTTTGTTGCATTACCACCACGAACGATAGCCTCAGCCTTCATGAGAAGGATATCAGCATAGCGGAAGATAGGGTAGTCATTGCCAGTGTTACGGCCATAGAGGTTGTACTCTGTAGCATTGAGCATGAACTTGTTTGTACGCCAACCCTGTGTCCAGCCTGTCATGTTTGCACCACAATCGAGGTGGTCATATGAAGGACCGAGTGGAAGCACCTGACCAGCATCGTTTGTGAGCTCCTTGAGAGTAATAGACTTCTTCATCTTCACTGTCTCACCCTTGTAGGTTGTAGGGATATCGGTCTTCTCGTAGTTGCTACCATACTGATAAACAACGCCATCCTCGTCGTTACCATAGAGACAGTCGTTACGACGGTCGCCAGGGAGGTTGAAGAGTTCAGCGAAATCAGGGTTCATTGCCGAGCAACCACCGACAGAGTTTGTGAGAGCAGCATTGTAGAGACCAGCACCACCGTTACCATCGTTCTGACCACGACGCCAAGTGTGGAAACGACCGAGCACCATACCGTCCTTGTTCTCTGCTGTATGAGGCACAGCATAGATGAAGTCCTTGATGTGAGAACCGTTGGTAGGGAGGAACTTTGCCTTATAGTCGTCAGAGAGGTCGAAGAGACCAGAGTTGATGATATCATCGCAAGCAGCGATACAATCGCCCAACTTTGGATTTGTAGCGTTCTCATCGTATGTGGTGATGTCGCCGCAAGTATATACATTCCAGTTGAGGTAGATCTTTGCGAGGAGAGCCTGAGCCATCCAACGGGTTGGTTTGCCGTAGGTGTTGGCAGCCAGTGTTGTAGGGAGCTTGTCCATAACAGTGTTGAGCTCAGAAACGATCCACTCTGTTACCTCCTTGCGAGGTGAACGGGTAATCTCCTCACCGTCGTCATAGAGGTGGTCGAGGAGTGGAGTGTCACCGTAAGCATCAACGAGAGTCCAGTGGAAGAAAGCACGTACAGCACGCAACTGTGCCACAGCCTGTGAAATCTCGCCGTCATCGGTTGAAAGAGTTTGAATAACCTTGTTACACTTGGTGATGCCCGACATCATGTCAGCAAACCAGTCAACGTTGTTATCATCAGGAGCCGAAGCGTGGAGAGTGGCACGCTGGCTGTAACCACCATCGTAGTAGTCGCCGTCGAATGAGACAGCAACCTGCTCGCCACCAGCGAACGACATAAGGCCGTTGTACTTATAGTAGTTGGCCATAACGTTTCTGTGAGCGAAGAAACACTCAGCGGCAAGACCTTCCTGAGCAATTGGGTTGCCAGGAATCTGGGTGTACTCTGACTTGATGTCTACATCGAGGTCAGTACAACTGCAGAACATGAATGCAATTGAAGCACCGATATATAATAATTTATTTTTCATTGCAATATCTTATTTAGTATTCAACACATGAATTTACTTTACTGTCACGATAGCGATACGGTTAGAAGCCTCGTTCTTAGCACCTTCGCCAGCAACCTTGTTTACCTTGACACCCTTTGATGTGAGGTAGTCGGCAACAGCCTTTGCACGGTTCTCAGAGAGAGTCTTGTTAGCGTCAACATCGCCCTCTGGTGAAGCGTAGGCAACAACATCGCATGAACCCTTCACGTTGTCGAGTTCTGCCTTAGCCTCTGCTGTAAGCTCATACTTGCCCTGTGCGAAGCATACTACATGTACGCCATTGCCAGTGTAAACTTCCTTGGTCACTTCCTTGGTAACGACCTTCTCTACCTCTACAGGCTTCTCGATAACCTTCTCGATGTACTGTGGAGCAGCAGCCTCAGCCTTCTTTGCCTTGCCACCACCGAAGTTCACCTTGATACCAACCATTGCCGAACGGGTGTGTGGGTAGCGAGTCTCACGGTTGTCGATACCAGGAGCCATACCACCGAGGTTCACCTCTGGGTCGATACCCTTGTACTTGGTGATAGTGAGGAGATTGTTAGCTGATGCGTAGATCTGGATGTTGTTGATATAGTTGCCGATCTTGCCGAAGTCGTAAGCCAACTGGAGGTTAGCAAGACGAACATACGAGCCGTTCTCGAGATAGCGGTCAGATGGAGCCTGAGCGGCAGCATCGGTGAATCGCTGGTCGGTAGCAACGCTTGCAAGAACATTCTTACCTGTTGTCACCATGTTGATAGAACTGAAGTAAGCGCGTGTAGCGTTGAAGATCTTGTTGCCGGCAACACCCTGGATGAATGCTGTGAGCGACCAGTTCTTGTAGTTGAATGTATTGTTCCAACCGAATGTCACCTTTGGCTGAGCGCAACCCTTGGCAACGCGGTCCTTCTCCTGTGGGTTTGTGGTAGTGCCGATGAGGTTGCCGTCCTCGTCATACTCGTTGAAGAGCGAGTTACCAGCCTCGTTGTAGCCTGCCCACTCCCATACGAAGAACTGACCTACTGGGTAGCCTTCCTGTACGCGCTCTACGGTGCTGAATGAGTAACCACCGATACCTGGGTTACCAACATTCACATAGTCGGTAGAGTGGAGGGCGTTCGACATCTTTGTCACCTTGTTCACGTTGTGTGAGATGTTGAATGCGGTGTTCCAACGGAAGTCCTTTGTCTGAACAGGCACTGCATTGATCATCAACTCGATACCACGGTTTCTGATAGTACCTACGTTGGCATCCATGTAACCGAACTCATAGCGGCTCTGTGATACAAGGTAAGAGTAGATAAGGTCGGATGTTGTCTTGTCATAAACCTCGATAGTACCAGTCAAGCGGTTCTTGAGGAAACCGAAGTCGAGACCGATGTTGGTCATCGCTGTCTTCTCCCACTTGAGGTCAGGGTTGTCGTTGCGGAGATAGTAGAACAGGTGGTAGTTCGAAACATTGCCGTCAGCATCGATATAATCGAACCAGCTGTTTGTACCAAGAGTCTTGTTTGCTGTGAACGCGTTGAAACCGAATGAGTTACCAGAGATACCGTAACCAGCGCGGAGCTTCAAGTCGCTGAACACCTTCTGGTTCTTCATGAACTTCTCGTCGATGATACGCCAAGCGAGAGATGCTGATGGGAAGTTACCCCAGCGGTGGTTCTTACCGAATGCAGAAGAACCGTCGCGACGCATTGTCACCTGGAGGATATAACGGCTGTCGAATGAGTAGTTCAAACGACCGTAGAACGAGATCATACGGAGTGTAGAAAGACTGAACTGGTTCATGTCGTTGATGTTGAAGCTGTTACCCATTGTGAGGTTGTAGTAGCTCAACTGGTCATCGTAGAAGTTGTAGGTCTTCATACCGAAACCGTCGTTGTTGTCGCCCTGCTCCCAAGAGTAACCTGCCATCAATGCCAGCTTGTGCTTCTTTGCGAATGTCTTGTCGTAGTTGATGTAGGTCTCCAACTGGCGCTTTTGGCTCTCTGATGAGTTACGCTCTGCCATACCGTGCTTTGAAGCATAGCTTGGCAACTGCGACTTTGTTGTGTCGTAACCGTTGAAGAGATACTGCTGGTTCTCGAGGGAGAGAGTCAGGTTCCATACAAGACCCTTTGTGATTGTGAACGCAGCCTTACCAACACCCTGGAGGAACTTTCTCTTGAAGAAACGACGGTCCTCGTTGGCCATTGCCACTGGGTTGTAGTTCATTGAAGTAACACCAGTACCATCATACCATGAGCCATCCTCGTTTGTTACAGGCTGGAGTGGAGAGAAGTAGTACATAGCGTTGATAACACTCGCACCATCGGTGCCTGTGAGGATATGGTTGTTGTTGGTGATACTACCGTTCAAGCTCAAAGAGAGTTCGAGACGATCGTTCAAAGTCTTTGTCTGTACAAATGTACGTGCGTTGAGGCGCTCACGGTCGGTATGACGGATAACACCCTCATTCTTGAAGTAGTTCACGCTTGCGCTGTACTGGCTCTTCTCGCCACCACCGATGATAGAGATGTTGTGATTGTGAGCAATACCTGTGCGGAGCACTTCCTTCTGCCAGTCGGTGTTCACGCCGAGGTCGTTAGGCAACTGGAAGTCGTTATCCTTTGCATACTGACGGAGCTGGTCGCCGTCCATCATATCGAGAGTCATAGCCTGACTTGCTGAAACGTAACCGCTGTAGGTCACTGAAGCCATCTCGTTCTTGCGGCCCTTCTTTGTTGTAACGATGATAACACCGTTGGCAGCCTTTGAACCGTAGATAGCTGTTGCAGTAGCATCGCGGAGTACGTCGATAGACTCGATATCATCTGGTGAGATCAATGACAGGTCAACACCAGGAACACCGTCGATGATATAGTATGGCTCCATAGCACCCTCGCGGAAAGAAGAAGTACCGCGGAGAGAGATAGAACCAGCGCCTGATGGGTCAGAAGTGTTGGTGATCATCAATCCAGGAACCTTACCCTGAAGCAACTGTGCTGGGTCAGTGTAAGCACCCTTGTTGAAGTCTTCTGACTTTACAGTAGTAATAGATGAAGATACATCCTTACGCTGCATTGTACCGTAACCTACAACAACAACCTCGCTCAGAAGTTCGTTGTCTTCTATCAAGCCAATGTTGAGTGTTGACTTTGCCTTAACAGTCTGAGGCTCGAAACCTACATAAGAGAAGGTCAGTGAAGCACCGTTCTTTACAGTCAGTGTGTAGTTACCGTTGATGTCGGTAATAACACCGTTCTGAGTGCCTACCTCAATTACGCTGACACCTGCGAGAGGTTCACCCTGTGCGTCCTTTACTGTACCAGTAACGCGCTGCTGGGCGAATGTCAGTGTACTTACCATGAGAAACAAGGCGATAGCGAGAATTCGCTTAAGGCTCTTGCTCTGAGAGTTTTGTACTTTTTTCATAAATTTTTTTTAGTGGTTATAAATTGAATTGAATATAATGTTTTCTGTTTTTTGCTGCAAAGCTAATGGTTATAT